>JAVVVP010000024.1:0-31532 GCA_036652575.1 Bacteroidaceae bacterium | reverse complement strand
CTATATATTACGTCTAATATATTTGTGTATACACCAAATATTACGTTACTTTGCAGTGCATTTATAAAATGATTAATAAACACAGTTCAAAAATACGAATAAAAATTTACATGAACTACTAAATAAGGAAATTATGAAGAAAGAGTTAAGTACGCTCTCCGAACGTGAGCGCGCAGAGAGACACAAAAGTATTTGCAATGAATATTCTGCTATGGTATCACGGTATCCGGACTGTAGGCCGCATAGGATAATGAGGGTTGTCGCAGAAAAGTATGAAATGACGGTTCCCGGAGTGAGATGTATTATACAAAAGTATGGTTTGTATCAAGGGGTAAAATGATGAAAGAAATAATTAATGAAATTACAAACCAATTTGCCGGCGAAAAATTTACGACGTTGTATTACTCGGGTAAATGGGCAAGAGTGTACGACAAAGGGCATGGTTGTTATGCGGCGTTGCTGAGCTTTTCGCCGTCTGCTTATCCGTTGTTTGTGACTGAAATGGAAGCTAATGGAACACTCAAGCGATTAGCGAATTATTCCGAGGTATCGATGGGCGTGGTCTACTTTCATTCCTGCCAACCTTATGAGCTTGTGAAAAAAGCACTGAAACAGACTTGCGGTGAAGCTCTCCCAACCATTCATCAAGGAACAAAACGGTAACGACTATGGGGAAGAATTGTAATTGGTCGGCCGACGAGGATGCTTTCCTTCGTACTGAACTTGAGAAGCATTCTTCGCTTGCAGAGATCGCTCATGCAATGAATAAATCGCAAACGGCTGTTTACCTCTATTGCTACCGGCATTTTATTCCTTTGCGACAACAGGTGAAGAAACCTTTGATGCGACTTCTTATTACTGTAAAGTTCGGAAGTTTCGAAATATTCAAAGTAAACAGAGACTTCCAGGCAAAAGTAAATATAGGTCAAAAGAGATGGTCAGCCCTTTTTTATGGATATGCACAACCTACACAGGATGAACTGATGCGGGTAGCGCGTGCCATTAATTTCTCGAAAGAAGATACCCTCAAGCTGTTGGATGTAAGACAGCTTGATTTATTTGAAGACTATGAATAAAATACCACAAGATATAATAGATAGGGTTATCGAAACTGCGGACATTGTTGATGTTGTGGGCGATGACGTTGCTCTGCGGAAGCAGGGTGTGAACTACATCGGATTATGTCCGTTCCATAATGAGAAAACTCCGTCGTTTGTTGTCTCACCTTACAAGAACGTGTGCAAGTGTTTCTCATGTGGAAAAGGCGGTAACGTGATTTGGTATATGATGGAGAAAAACGGGATGACATTTCCCGAAGCACTCCACGCTCTCGGCAACCGATATCATGTTGATGTACCTACTGTGACGCTGACGGCGGAACAACAACAGGTACACGATGAGAAGGCAAGCACGATGATTGCCATAACAGCTGCATACAACTTGTTTCACAAGAATCTCGATACAACACCAGTGGCAAAAGCGTATTTGGCAGAACGTAAAATCTCGCTGGAGATTGCCGAGTGCTACGGATTGGGCTTTGCGTATGACTACGACGGGCTTAGCCGGGAGATGGCGGCGTTGGGCTATGAGCAACGATGGATGGTAGCTGCCGGCATTTCATATTACGACGAGACGAAAAAGAAATTTCGAGATACGTTTTGGCAACGTATCTTATTTCCATTCTACAATAAAATGGGGCAAGTCGTAGGATTCACCGGACGCGCCATTGCCGATACTCAAACACCTAAGTATAAAAACACGGGAGATACGATTCTGTTCTCTAAAGGTGGCAACATATATGGTCTGTATCAAGCACGGACAGCTATTCAAGCAGCTGACAAAGTGTATATCGTAGAAGGACAATTCGATGTACTGTCAATGGCACAAGCGGGTGTTCATAACGTTGTGGGCGGTTCGGGAACAGCATTCACGGAAGCTCAACGTAAAATGCTGCATGGCATCACAAGCAACGTTGTCTTTATCTACGATGGAGATGCGGCTGGAGTGAAGGCTGTTTTGAAGAACCTCGCACCCTTTATCTGCGACGAGTTCAAGGTACGCTGCATCCGTCTTCCCCAAGGAAAAGATCCTGACGATATGGCCAAGACTAAAGGTGAGGAACTGGCGGTTTGGCTCAAGAAAGCAGAAACCGGTTATGTGGAATTTCTATATAAGGCTTTATTCGCCGCTGACGACGACGAATACAAAAAGTTTGACCATGCCAAACAAATCGTAGCCATCATTACCAAAGAGAGAGAGCCGATCATACGCGGTCAATTCCTGGAGCTGCTTGCAAAAAAAACGGGTTATGAACTAGAGCAACTTATTGAGGTAGCCGACAATATGCCCTTGGTAAAAGCTCCAGAACGTTTTGAACCCGGTTTTCTCGGAAGCGAATATGCCAAAGATTTTATAGATTTGGAAGACAAGTGTATCCACTTGGTAAATAATTTTGAGCGATTCGGGCGGCTTCTTGGTGAGAAAGAGCCATTCGTACTCTATACCGGGATTCCTTCGCCTGGAGACATTCAAAACCTGTCACAGATTACCGATCGAGTAGTCGTACACAGTCCGGAGATGAACTGCACGGCTCGTAATGAAAACAGCGATTGCGTAATGATGAAAGAACTTTTCAAATTCGGACTTACTGTTGATGTTCTGAAAAACGGGGAACTTCAAGGGTTTATCTATTTTTATGTGCAGTACTACGGCGAACAAATTCGTGATGAAGCACCAACACCCGAAGTAAAGAACGAATACATCACTCGCTGCGCTGAGATGATTTCGTTCGCCAAGCAAAGCATTCAGACCGTAAATATGCAGCGATGGAGCGAACTGTTAGGGTTGAAAGTGTCAGCCATGCGCGAGTTAATCAAACCCTTTGCGGCCGAGCGAAAATCAAAGCAAAGGATGGAGCGCGAACGAGGCGATGTGTACAACGAACTGCAATTCGTAGACACAGACAGAGTGCCCGACTATGTGGAAGAAAACGAAGAGTACTCAAAGATGTTAAGACGTTACAACTTTTACCCACTCGTAAATAAGGAATGTATACCGGTATCGTACATGTTTAAAACCGATGCCAACAGTTACCATCGCGTCGCAGATTTCTACATCGAACCACTTTTCCATGTCTACAGTCAGAACAAGGAAGAAAACAAACGTGTGATCAAGATTAACCGACTTTACGTTAATAAGCCTACATATGTGGAGTGGCCATCTTCCGTGTTTGCCAAACTAACCACTTTTCAGGAGATGCTTATCAATGAGGGCGCATTCAATTTCGAGAACGGTGATGCAAAAGATTATGCTAAAATATGGAACTGTATTTCTTACGATTTCCCGAAGTGTAACAAAATAAAAGTTTACGGACAACAAGAAGAAGATTGTTTCCTATTTGCCAACGGAATCTTTCACCGGGTCGATAATGACTGGCGATTCGAATATGCCGATGAATTGGGCTTGATGCCCCACGATGACACGATATTTTATTCTCCCGCCTTTTCGAAGGTTAATGTACATGTACGCAAAGACAACGATGAATATGAGCAAGATCGTTGGCTCGTATATACGGATACTCCGGAGAAAAAGAGAATCACTTTTGAACACTGGGCTTCGCTGATGAACGAGGTCTACAAAATTAATGATAACGGGAAATGGGCTTTAATCTATGCCATCATGTGTGCTTTTCGCTCGGAGATTCACCCAATAAACAGAACTTTTACTGCAATATTCTTTATTGGTCCGACTCAATCCGGAAAGACGCAGATAGCCGTATCGATACGATCGCTTTTTATAAAACCGGAAGCACCCTGCTATAACCTTAATTCAGGTACAGACGCTGCTTTTTTCTCCGTGCTTGAGCGGTTTCGAGATGTACCTATGGTTTTCGAAGAATACAACGATGATGAAATATCCGATCAGAAATTCCAAGGACTAAAATCTGTAACTTACGATGGTGACGGAAAACAAAAACGCAAAGCTGCTACAGGTAACGACATTGAGACATCGAAAGTGAATGCGCCTGTAGTGATACTTGGACAGGAAGCGCCACAGAAAGACGACAACTCATTGGGAAATCGAGTGGTACTCTGTGAAGTCCCAAAGAATGAGGAGATCAACGAGGATCATGCACAACAAATCTTCCAGGAACTAAAAGAATCCGAAAAAGCCGGACTGTCGTATTTACTCACAGACATTCTTCAACTGCGCCCGGTGTTCCGGAACAAATTTGCCCCACTCATGAAAGAATCGAGTAAAGAGCTACAAACACTTGTTGAGTCGAGTGGCAGTCGTTCGGGAGAACAAACTCGTGTGATAAATACCGTATCTATGTTTCTTGCCACCGTAAAACTAATCAGTCGATATGCCCCAGAACTAAAACTACCTTTCACTTATGAAGAGTTTCGATCCATAGCTGTCGATAAAATAAAGAAACAGGTAGATATGCTTACAAAAACCGACAAACTGGCCATGTTCTTCAACACCATCGACTACCTGATTGATAAAGGCAGTGTGAGATACGGGCGAGACTTTAAGATAGAACGCCCCGGACGAATCACTCTCAAAGGTGGTATAGAGCAAAATTTGCAACCGGTTGACACCGCAGTCTTATACATAAACCTCTCAAATATACATAAAATGTATATGGCAGCAATGCCGAACGGAAACAAACCATTATCACTCACAACGCTTGAGATAAATCTGAACTCACATCCTGCCTATATTGGTGTCGTATCTAATACGCGCTTTCGATGGATGGAAGTAAAAGATATACCGGATGGGAGAATGCGACAGAATGAGAAAGGAGAAATCGAACCAAACATGATGCTCATCAAAGTAATGGACAAAAAAGAGAAACAAACTTCCGCTGTTGTGCTAAACTACGATGTGATCAAAAATATGATGGGTATAGACTTTGAACGAGAAGAACGAAACGAAAATGAAAGCCAACCCGATATTCAGCAAGGAAAAACTGTAGAACAAGAGTTGCCTTTTTAACTGATAAAATGAACTATCCACCCCTGATGGACGGTGTGTAAATTGCATTGAAGACGAAAAAACTACTTAACAAAATGGTGATGAAATAAAATAACGAAAACAATAATAAACAGATAATTATGAGAAAAATTTGGAACGAAGAATCAATCGGAATCCTGAAAGAGCTTTACCCAGTCGTGCGGACGGACGAACTAGCCAAACGGCTTGGAGTTTCAGTCAATTCCGTTTATAACCAAGCATCTCTCCATGGATTAAAAAAAACGGATGAATACCTCCATTCATACGAATGCGGAATATTCATAAAAGGAAGAATCAGACTCGGGAGCGAAAAAACAGTTTTTAAGAAAGGGCACATACCAGCGAACAAGGGGAAGAAGCAATCGGAATATATGACGAAAGAGCAGATAGCAAATTGTGCTCGATCAAAATTCAAAAAAGGGCATGTTCCTGGAAACAAAAAACCGGTAGGCTATGAGCGTATAAACAGAGACGGATATGTAGAGGTTAAAACCGCTGAGCCCAACATATTTGAAGCAAAGCATCGCCTAGTGTGGCGACAGCATAGGGGCGAGATACCCCCGGGAATGAACATACAGTTTCGTGATGGCAACAAGACGAATGTGACGATTGACAATCTTTATATGATCAACAGAAGCCGGCAGATGAAGACCGAAAACTCCATGTATGCAAGGTATCCAAAGGAGTTGCAACATCTGTACAAACTCAAAGGAGCCTTGAACAGACAAATCAATAACGCATCAAAAAAACAGAAATAATGAATAGTGCAGAAGCAAGAGAAAGATTAAAAGGCATGGTAAACAAAGCCTTTGTGTATCAGAATGAAGAGGTCGTTGTGCTCAATTTTTGCGATGGAACAGGCGATGACGGAACCGAAGTGGAAATTTACCTGAACAACGGGAAAACGCTCGTATTCTCTGTTTTCAATCTGTCGGAAAAGCTCTCTAAATTTCGACCGGTCACCAATACGGTGATTGTATTGGCCAACGAACGATTAAACAAAGTTTCGACCATAAACCCGACTATCCTGCAAGACGTAAGAGACCTTGTGTTGGCACAAATAAAAAGCGTGAAAGAAAACCCCGAAGGTATTAACCAGGCAAAACAGGTGTTCCAAGGAGTTAACACGCTTATTAATCTGGCAAAAACAGAGATGGAATACCGAAGATACATAGACAACAAAGATAGAGAAACAGAGTAATAACCTATCATTTTCGTGAGGTCACGAAAATGGTGCAAATAAAATTAAACTATGAGTCCACTTTAAAAAGTCATTTTTATTGATTTTGAAGAAAATAATCATTGTATATTAGTGTGTTACAATCGCCATCTCCATTAAAATGGACTTTTTAAAGTGGACTCAACTATTAAACAATGAAACAGATTACAACCATCAATAACGTGCACAGGAGAGAAGAAAACTTATAAGATGAGCGAGAAGTCGGAGTTGGTTCGGGCGTGGGGTGTATTTTTCCCGGAGATCAGGATCGAAGGTTTGACGTGTCCGTTGTTGACGACGGTTTTTGGCCGGTGGACTATCGATAACCTTGATTCTGTTTGCGATTCTTTGGATGAAGTTTCATCGTGTCTTGATGAAGCAATGCAATAATAGAAGTAATATTTCTTTGATTCCAGGATACAGGTTGCTCATTGTGGCAGTTTGTATCCTCTTTTCATTTCCCAGATACTCCTTAGCTGAAAGATAGTTTTTTAATAGCATGAAAAAAAATTTCAAAAACACCGACCAACAGACCAACAGACCAACAAAGATTCCTATTTATCAATAGTATACATAGATAAATAGGTAATATACAAACAGTTATATTATATCTTTGTTTGTTAGTTACTGTTGGTCTATGAACGTTCCTGTTGGTTTCTGTTGGTTTTACGCACTTTGTATTATTTTTATACATTTAATCACATAGGCTAAAACCAACAAAAACAGACTCTGTTGGTCGTGTTGGTCGGTGTTTTTATGCCGTGAAATTTGGCTATCTCATTGATAATTTGTAACTTTGCTATTCTTGTTGGTCTGTTGGTCGGTTTGACGAGAAAATTACACCGTTGGTATAGAAAAACAAAAAATATGGCGAATAAAAAAGAAAGATACGTATGTTGGCTTCTTGTTGCTCCATACGTCAAACAGTATCTATTGACGAATTTCAGAGTGGATGATCCCGATTGGGACGATCTTGTGAATATCTCGCAGGATAAGTATTTGAATGTTTTGTTTCGCTCCAGGCTTACCAAACCGTCGAATAAATACAACAAGCGTATTGAGCAGAACTCTACTTATAAGTATAGGAAGTGTAAGATTTCTTTGGAAATATCAAAGTCGGATTTCTATCAGTACGGATGGGCTCTCTCACCAACTGATGCTTCGGTACTGGCAAACACGATGGAGATACGCTGTCGAACGATACTCCTAACCTATCTGTCTGCCCTGTATATGGTGCTGCCGAGTCTGAGCGAATGTATCAATCATTTTTACGAACGATTCAACTTTAACGAGACTACATGGCCGGTTGATTCCATTCGAAGAATCTGGACTCGTGAGGGATGTATCAACAAAACAACGCTGAAAACCGACTTAACAGAGAAAATAGACAAAATAATACTCGTGCAATTGTTCAAGCATGGGACAATCTCACCAATAGGAAAAGAAACGTATGAAAACAACAAAATTTGACTTTGACAACGTAGGGGGATTGGCAAGAATATTTGCTATTCCAACGAACAGCTTGCTACGCATTCGCAGAGATTATGTAAGGAATAAAAGATATCTGGAGGTGAAGAATCGCAAGCAGATTGTGGATGTCGCGATCTATGCCGACTCCTCGTTCTCATTCTCGGAGGAGCAAACATACGAGGACGGGGGACTATTATATAACGTGGAGATTTCGGGAGTAATACCAAAAATTGGAGCGGCGAACGATACTGTGATACGGACGTTGGAACGGGGGGAGTGGCTTGTGCTCCATCAGGATCGAAACGGGACGGTGCAGCTGTCGGGAACGTTGGAAGTTCCTCTGCGTTTTGCCTCGTCGAAGACGAGCGGAGATACAGCGGATTCGCTTTCGGGCTATGCTTTTAAATTTACGGCTTCCGAGCCTGATGGTTCGATGATTATAACGCTGGATTCTCCTGACGAACTTTGATTTTGCCTTACTTCGCCCCTTTTACCGCACCAAGTGTCCTTAGTGCGGTATTTTTTTGTGCGTATTTTCGCCGCTATAACATTATATATTAGTATGTATGGAAGAATATATTCTTGAACTCAATGGTGTGGTAGACAGCTACGGATATATGCGTAGCAACATCAAGTGGAGACTTTCGCAGAATGCGGGCAAGCCGGTGCGTTGCAAGGTGAATTCGTTGGGCGGCTCGGTAAATGACGCGATCACTATTTCCAAGCTCTTCGAAGAGCATGGAAATGTGGTGGTGGAGTTTGTTGGTTTCTGCGCTTCGGCCGTAACCTGGATGGCCTTTGGTGCAAAGCGCATAGAGATGCACGAAGATTCGCTGTGGCTGTGCCATAAGTCGTCGGTGATGGTTTCGCTTTACGACACGATGAATGCCGAGGATCTGGAAGCGGCTATCAAAAAACTTCAAATCAACAAGCAACAGGCCGAAGCGGTGGATCTTATCATTGCCAAAAAGTATTTCGACAGATGCGGAGCAAAAGAAAAGACGATCAAGAACGTGCTCGATCTCATGAGCGGCGAGACGTGGCTTACGGCGGAAGACTGTATGGCATGGGGCTTTGTGGATGTTGTTATTCCGGGCATCAACAAGGTGTCGAACGAATACAGGTGCGAGCTCATAGAGAACTGTGCAGCAATGAACATTCCTGTGCCACGGTTTCCCGGGCATTCACTCTTCGCTCAAGAGGATTCTCTAGCCGAAAGAGTTTTCGGCAAGATAAAACGTTTTCTCAATCCTTCGGACAAAACAGATTCGGAGAACATTATAAACCCCAATACAATAACTACAATGAACGAACAATTTACTTCCTTGAACGCCTTGCTGGGCGTAGCCGGTTTTGAAGAGACGAGCGGTAACATCGCGCTCTCTGCCGAGCAAATGAAAACGATCAATGATGCGCTGAACCGGGCAGCGGGTTTAAAACCAGTCATCGAGGAGGCGAAGGCCTCGCTCGACGAGATTTCGCCCGCCGTGAAGTCCATCACGGGGCTTAAGAACAAGATTCTTGCCGTTTGTGCTTTGGTTAATCGGATTCCGAGCGGTGTGCCTTCGACTCGACAGCCTGTCACGGATGGCAATGCGCAGGATTTCACCGATTCGAAGGTGGATCCGGTGAACAGTTACTTTGACAACGAAGAAGAAATCCTTTAATCCTTACAAATATGGCTATTACAAACTTAACTTCTCCCATTGACATACAAGCGGTCATTGGCGCGGTGAAGAAGCACCGCGATTTGCTTGTTACGCTCGACACCGAAGAGGCGGGCGAGATTTTGCGCCACTTCACTGCCATTCCCGGCATCAAAGATTCCATTGTGCTGGGCAAGACCACCCTGGGCAGGATTTCGCACAAATACACGGGTCAGTTCATCGGACAGGTGAGCGATGGCAAGGTGGTGCCCCGCACGCTGACGGTGTATCCTTGCGTGATGGAGATGGACGACGAACCGGAGCGTTACCGTCGCACGTATATCACGGAAGTGAAGGGCGGTTTTTTCCCGAAAGAGCACCCGTTTGAAATTTGGCTCAACAACTATGGCGTAAAGTGTGCTTCGAAAGAGTTGCACGATGTGATGCTTACGGCCAAGTATGATTCGGACATCTCGAAGACGGATTTGTCGACTTCGTTTGACGGACTCCTCACTATTGTGGAAGCTGAGAAGACGAAGGGCACTATTTCCGCCGCTGCCGGAAATCTACATGCCACGGGCAAGTTTACCCGTGCCGACATCGGAACCAAACTGCTTGAGATGTGGCGCTCGATGCCAGGCACGTTCCGCGCCAAGAGGTGCAAGCTCTTTCTGTCCATGGACTTGGGCGACCTCTACGACGACTGGTTAGATGACCAAAGCACACTCGTTACCGGTTCGGGAGCCGAGACGGCGAACGAACAATTTTTGAGAGGCACAAACCGTAAGGTGGAGCTGGTGCGCATGTCGGGCTTTCCCGACGGTTCGCAGTTCGTGATGATCACCACCTCGTTGAACGTGTGCTACGGTTACGACAGCGATGCGGATTTCAAACGTTTGATTCCTTTCGAGAAGGGTAACCCTTATCATTACACGGCAGCAGGCAAGTATGTGCTCGGCTTTCAGTTCGTGTCGATCGACAAATCGGAACTCTGCGTGAACGACCAGCCTGTTACTCCTGTGGCAGCGAACGAATAATAACTTCTAACAACTATCATCATGGCTGAAATTAAAAACTGTATAGAACTTGCCGACATCGATGCGGCAATCTCTTGTGCCGACCTCGACAATCTGGCGGGCTTGGTGCAAGAACTCATTTACGGCTATTGGGAAGACGTGGCTACGTTTCCCGATATGCCGTCTGCAACTGCCGATTCCGCCTTGTCGCTCGAAGTGGCGGGTGCCTGGGATGGCGACTTGACGATGAAGGCGGGATGCCGTGCCTATCGGGCGGTGTTTACCGAAGACAGCGGCGAGTTCTCCATCACCGATCAGGGCGAAAAGGGTGGCGAGTCGTTTCTCTATGCTCTCACGGTAGTGCGCGCCCGGATGTCGAAGGTACTCTTCGGATTCGAGAATGCCACCAAGGGTCGCCGCCTCTTCCTTATTGTCAAGGACAAGAACGGCAACAACTACCTGATGGGCGACGCGCTCAACGCCTGCCACAAGGTGGCGGGTGAGGGTTCGACTACGGGCAAGGCAGCCTCGGAGCTCAACCGCAGCGCCCTCAAGTTTGAATATTCTTGTCCGCGCAAGCTGATTTACGTGGGCGATGTGTCTAAGATTCTTACCATAGCCAGCCCCGGAGTCTAACGCCCCGGATGATTTTTATAGCCGCCCGCTGCCGCCAGTGCACCGGGTGGCTTTTTCGTGTCCTAACTCCGCACCGCCCGCCGCACTACATTTGCCCTCTCAACAACTTTCATGATATGGAACAAAGATTTATTCAACATCGCCAGAGCGCCATCGATTGGCTGAACTCAGAGCGAGATTTCGAGAAGGGTATTTCATTGCTGCAACGCTCGGGCTTCAAGCCCTCGGTGGTGGCAAAGTTGACACGACACGGTGCGACGGGTCCCGATGCCCGGGGACGGCTCAAGCATCTTGTCCGGGAACTGATTGCTGCCTGGGCGTTGCCCTCCGATGCGCTGGTGCCCGACACCGATGGCGAGCTGGGCGTGATCGACGGGGTGGACATCGAGACGGAAACAGTTACGAGCGACAGACACTGCGAAACCCTCGCCGCAGCGGCCGAAAAGCTCGAAAACGTGGCCGACGACTACGGATATCCTCACACCGTGGCAGAGGTGATACGCCACTTTGCCGGAGCCTATAAGCTGCGCGACCGACTGCACAGCCGGCTCGCCGAGATGCCTGAGGACAACGAAGAAGACACGATGGCGGAGCGCAAAAAGATCATCGAAGAGATCGAAAAAATGTCGAACCTCATGGACAGGCTCTATCCGCTCTACAACCACTACACCCTCACGGGTGAAGACGTAGCACCGGAACTCTTTGAGACAGCCATCCGAGACGTGGTTCAAAACAGGATTGGCCTAGAAACTTCTATGACTGGCAAAGAAAATTATTTCCCTGACAAAGAATCGTTGCAAACAATGCGCAAGAGCATCGCCACAAAAATCCTCAGGGCGCGCAACATGCTGGAGTTCCAACAGGAAACCAAAGCCGAACACCCCAACCCGATGCCTGAATGCCCCAAGCGCGTGAAGTATGAGACAAAGGTGGCCAATCTCACCGCTGAGCTCGAGAAACTCGATTACCAAAGAGCTGCTCTGGTGTGATGCTGGCACAATGGAACGACATCAAGACCGATGTGCCAACCGACGAACCTCCGGGGGTGCACCGCGTCGACACCTCTCTCTACACGTCCGAATTGCTCGCCGATCTGCTCCTTAAACCCTCGGAGCTCGGCACGATAGAACCGGGAAAGAACAAACACTTCTACTCCCGGGGAGCCTTCAACCTCGTTCAGCTCGTGCTCTA
This sequence comes from Bacteroidaceae bacterium, assembly GCA_036652575.1. Lineage (GTDB taxonomy): Bacteria > Bacteroidota > Bacteroidia > Bacteroidales > Bacteroidaceae > Alloprevotella. The sequence goes on along the minus strand of JAVVVP010000024.1, from coordinate 19,335 downwards.
CATCCTGCGACAAACAGGCTCGGCACACGTTTTTATCTCCACCTATTCCATCGCCGAAGAATCGCTCGCCACCCTGATGCGACACAAGGAGGCGGGGGATATCCGCTCCATACGTTTCTTGATTGACAACCGTGTGCGCTCGATCTCCCCCAAACCCTTCGACTTTCTTGCCACCGCATTTCCTCACTCCTACCGATGCCGGGCGCTTCACGCCAAAGTGGCCCTGATATATAACGACCGCTTCCACATCTCCGTGGTAGGCTCGCAAAACGCCACGCACAATCCCAAGCTGGAGCGAGGCATCGTGCATACAGACAAACAAATATTCGATTTCGATCTCAAATGTTTAACCCATGAATTTAACCAAGGAACAACTTGAAGCCATAGAGCAGCTCGCCTACCGGCTCATCATCCCCTCTCTCATCGCCATCAACTTGGAAGTGGACGAAACCGACTTCGTGCACTCCCTCCGCATCCCCGGCTCGCCGGAACGCACCGCCTTCTATCGTGGATTCCTGCGCCAAACCATCGAAACCCGCGAAGCCATCCTTAAAGCCTCACGAAACGGCAGCAACCCCGCTCAAACCGAAGTGATCGCCTTTATGCGCGAAATGAAAAACCATCTTGACCATGAGTAAGCGCGGAACACCCTCCCTGGCCGAACAGTCGTGCGACGTCATACGCGGGCATATTCTTGACCCCGAACACTCACCCCTCCCTCCCGAGCAGCAAGAACGGTTCAAGCGAGTGCTCCAAGCCGCCCGACTGCTCGACGACTATCCCAACGAAACGCACATCGTCAACATAATGCTGATGAAATATCGCATTTCCTCCTCACAAGTGCGCAAAGACATCGCCCTGGCACGCACCCTCTTCAAAACCAATCACACCTTCGACTGGGACTTCTGGCACGCCTGGCAAATCAAAGACCAGCTCGAGCTGATCCGCGAATGCAAACTGCGCGGAAAACTCAAAGAATGGAACAACGCCAAGAAAATCCTAGCCCTAATCATCGGCGAGAAACCCGCCTCCCTCGATGACCCGAGGCGGATGGAAAAAAACGTGTTCTACATCCAAGTGAACAACGGAAATGAGAAACTCAACATCGACCTCAATGCCCTGCGCTCCCTGCCGCCATCCGACTGCCGGGAACTCATCGATACCTTCTATCAACCCCTCGACGACACAGGGGCAGAGGAACTCATGAACACCTAAACACAACAAACACATGAACAAAAGAATGACAGACAAGCGGCTCGTGAAATATCTCATGGACTGCCGGGGTATCGAAATGATCAGTATCAACCGCCAAGGAATAGTTGTCGAAGCAGGCAAACGTTTCACACCCGCCGATGCAGAACGCATCTGCCTCGAAACTGGACACCGGGACGATGCCAAAGCAGCCACCTCGGGCGGAAGAAACTTTATCGTATTTCCACGCTACTGATGGACACAAACGTTTGGGAAGAAGTAATCTCCGTCAATCCCGCCCAGCTCACCTTCTGGCTCCAGGAAGCCAAAAACAAAGTGGGCATCTGGAGCCGAGGCACAGGTAAATCCTTTATCTGCGGAGCAGAAGTGGACGAAAACATACGTCTTATGCCCCGCGGCATCACCACCATCGCCCAAGCCACCTACGGACAGGCACTCACCAAAACCCTGCCCTCTACCTTCAAAATGCTCGAACTCTTCGGCTACCGACGCTACGATACCAAAACCCGCACTGGAGACTACGTCGTCTGCCGGAGACCACCCGAAGGCTGGTATCGACCCTACGAACACATCATGAGCTTCGAACACTGCATCACCTTCAGCAACGGACACTGCCTCTACATCCTCACACAAGACGGAAACTCACGCGGCCCGAACGCCGACTACAATATCACCGACGAAGCCCTCACCATCGACAAACAAAAGTTCGACCAAGAAGTAGCACCCACCAACCGAGGAAACGAACACATCTTCGGACTCCGATCACCCAAACCCGTCCTCAAGCACCACGGCAACACATTCCTATCCTCCATGCCCTTCGAGCCCGCAGGAAGATGGCTCCTCGAACCCGCCGCCTATTACGAAGCCGAACGCTCGATACACCTCTTCGACGTGTGGAATAAAATCGTAAAACTCCAAATGCAACTCATCGAGGCCCGCATCGCAGGTGAAACTTCCCTCTTTCGCGAAATATGGAACGAAACCGTGCGACTGCGCCGCACCATCACACCCTTTGTCTCCGCCGACGGCACACTCTTCTCCCTCGCCTCCATCTTCGACAACATCGCCAACGTAGGAATGCAATACATCCTAAACCAATACAACATCATGGACAAGCTATCGTTCATGATCGAGATACTCAACTTCATGCTGGATCGCATCGACAACTGCTACTACAACCTCGAAGACAAACACCGATACTATCACGCAGCCAACAGCTCCTTCATTAAAGACTTTGCCGAAGACTCCGACTACAACTGGCAGAAACTCGCCGCCACCGACAGCCGAATGGATGCCGACTGCAACCCCAACCAACCCATCGAAGCAGCCTTCGACTGGGGATCATCCGCATGCTTCATGGAAGTAGCCCAACCCTCACACTTCGACCGCGCAACCAAAACACTCCACACCCGTCGCATCGTAGACAACACCATCAACGAATTCTTTGTCAAACGCAACGAAGAAGAAGACACCGAAATCAACGCACTCATCGACAAGTTCTGCCACTACTACCGATACCATTCCAACAAAACCCTCGAGTTCTACCGCGACCGATACGGAGATGCACACCGAGCCAACAACAAAAAAACCTACAACGAAATAGCCATCTCCCGACTCAACCGCAAAGGCTGGACTGTCAACCAATACACCCATCGCGGCATCGAACCACCACAACACGACAAGTTTCTCCTCTGGTCATACATCCTCGCCGAAACCGACGAACGCTATCCCATCAAACGATTCAACGCCACCAAATGCCGCTACATCCTCACATCCATGAACAACACAAGAGTGAGAACATCCACCCAGGGAAAATACGAAAAAGACAAACGCTCCGAGCGAAACCAATCCATCGCACCCGAAGAAGCAACACACTTCGGCGACTGCATCGACAAGCGCATCTGGACAAAATATTCCGACATACTCCTATACAACAGAGCCTTCGTAGACGCAAGAATATAACAGACATCTCCACCTCTATCATTCCCGCACTCCCACCGTCATCCACCACTGCGCTAAGACCGCCATCACGCCGTCCCCTAGGGGGAGGACGCATTCATATTTCCTAAAAAAGTGCGAGATTCGCTGCGGAACGCGATAGGGCGCGGTAGGGTTTCTTATCAAACAACCCGCCAAAGCAAAATCTTTGGCAGGGGTGAGATTCTCATTCTCTGAACCTTAACTTTTTATTAACAAATCAAGCCCATACGCAAAAAACCGCTGCTCTGCTGCCCTTTCATCACTCAAGGGCGAACCTCAGAGCAGCGGTTTTTTGCGAGGAGAACAGAAGAACTATAAAAAATACTAAAACAATAACTTTCTTACTATTATATTTGGTCGTTAGTAGTAAAATTACTATCTTTGCACTGTTGAATCAAAACAGAGTGATATATGAGAGTAGTAAAAGTTTCTGCAATCCTAAAGGTTTTGCAAAAAGACGGATGGTTCCTTGTTCGTCAGAAAGGTAGTCACAGACAGTTTCACCATCCAACAAAGAAAGAGACGGTAACAGTGAACGGTCAACCGTCGAGTGATGTGTCCGGTGATTTATTAAAGAGTATCGAGAAGCAAGCAGGGGTAAAAATCTAGCCCCTGCGCCTCGGCTCCTCTTCACTACGTAAAGAACTCTATCTGTTAGATATATTTTAGAATTAAAAAATAAACAATTAAATAACTACGAAATATGGAAAATCTTATTATTAACGTTGCTGTAATGGATGGTGGCTATAGCGCTGCATGTGACAAAATCCCGGGATGGGTTGTAGCTTATACCGGAGATTTAGATGGATTTAAACAATATTTGGTAGAAAGTATTGATTTTTGGATTGAGGGAGTTCGTGAAGATGGTCTGCCTTATGATAAAATATTTGACGGAAAATATGAATTGGTTTATAAGTGGGATATACAAAGTTTATTGCTTCACTATCAAGGAATATTTTCTTTCTCTGCTCTTCAAACAATTACAGGTATAAATCAAAAGCAGCTTTGTCACTATGCCGCCGGGAGAAGTAAACCACGTGTACAACAGGCAGAAAAAATAGAAGCCGGTCTTCATACCTTGGCGAAAGAATTACTCACGATCTCTGTTTAGATTCAACAACTAGATTCTTAGATCGAAGTAAGAAGCCTCCGAATTTTCGGGGGCTTTATTATTAGAAGCGACAAATGATCGGTAGTTGTTACAGATTGTTCCACTTACGAATTAATTTGCTTTTTTATTATAATATGGTTATAAGTAGAGTCGATACGACTTGAATAAGAATCGGCGGGATTGCAAGGTGCAGTTCCGCCATTTTTTTTGTGTCCTATTCATAGGTGCGGATTGCGGCTACTTTTGTGTTTCTAAATGCTGTACAATGAATTATCTACGTTGGTTTCTTTGCTCTTACGGGTTCGACTCGCCACGCGAGTTTTGGCTTTCGGTATTTCCGAGTTTCAAGTACAACACTCAGGGAATTGCTTTCTCACTGTCGGTTGCGGTGGCGGTAGTGAGTGAGTTCCTTGGACTCTCGCCACTTATCGTGGCGGCGATGTTTGCGGGCGTGGTGGTCGAGACGATCACGGGCATTCGAGCAAGCGGCATTCTCAAACAGCCTTTTGAGAGCTTCCGATTCTCAAGGTGTGTCATCAAAGTTTTTATTTGGTGCTTCTTGTTTTTCTTGCTTCACTGCTTCTCGAAGGAGATGACGGGGCGGGAGGGATGGATGTTCTCGGTGGGCAGGATGATGTTTGATGTGATGTATGTTACTACGATGATTTATTTCTGCGTGGAGTATGTTACGAGCATTCTGGAGAATCTGGCGGTGATCGACGGGAAACCGAAGGATACGCTGATCAATGCGATGAAGGATGCTTTCGAGGTGATGTTTGATAACCTGAAAAGATTGTTTAAATGAAAAATATTTCGGTTCACCCGCTCGTTCTTGCGGCGGGTTTGTTGCTTTGTGTTGCCTTGGGTTTCCTGTGGGGAAGGCAGGGTCGGAGAGCTTTCGAGCCTTTGAGGGTTCGGGTGGTTCGCGACACGGTGCGGCTGACGGATCCCGCTGTGGTTCGCACGGTGGAGATGCCTGTTCCCGCGATGGTGGACACGGCGGCGATCGTGAGGCGGTATTTCACGCAAAAGGTGTATCACGACACGATTGTGAGTAATCGCACGGTGGAGGTACAGCTCACCGACACGGTGTTTATGAACTCGCTCATGGGGCGCACTGCGACGGTACGGCTGAACCTGCCGGAGGATGACAATGATTTCTCGGTGGGCATGTTTGGCGGGGATAGAAGCTTTGGTCTGACGGCAGAGTACCAGCATCGGCGTACTTCGATTATGGGAGGTTATGACTTTGTGCGTCGCCAGGCGGTGGTTGGTGTTAAATATCGTCTTTTTCGTTGGTGATGACTTGGAGCGGACTACATACGGACGGCGTGTTCTGCAAGGACATGGGGGCTCTCAGGCTTATGGGCTTGACGGGTGATGTGTCGGTGGCCTTCACGGTCTATGATGCGGCGCATGCAGTGAAACTCGACGAGTTTGGCGAGACGTATTCTCCAGATACTCAGGGTTGCGTCCTGATTCGCGACTTGGGCGAGGTAGCGCTGTCTTATTTTACGGAGGCGGAGCTGCCTTCTTCACCTACGGCGGCGGTGGTGGGGGATGCATTTCTATTCATCGACTTGCTGGTGGACACGGGCATTGAGGGCGAGGATTCCGTGCTCTTGAGCCAACAATTTTATTACGCTTCGGTGCGCACCGATATTGCTGCGCCTGCCAAGTACAAACGCTTTTTGTCGAGATTTACAGAGTCGGACGTTTTGCCATGCGAGCTTTCTACGCCGGCATTCCTTAATATGGGACAGAAGCTGTCGGTGGGCGTGGCCTATTTTGACGGGACGGCAAAGTATTGCCGCATCCCGATTCCCGTGACGGCACCACAGGGCGGATGGTTTGCCGCTCCTATGAGTCCGGTTCACGTGCTCGCCCTGCTGGGGGTGGAGCTGCTGACGAGGTTCGACTTTGCCGATCTTTACTTTTACGACGTGCTGCTGGAGGACGGCGGAAAGATTGTGGATCGCATCCGCTTGCATCTCGATCACCGCCCAGTGGGATTGACCACAACGTTGGTGTATTACAATTGCTTCGGTCTTCCTTCGGCGATAACGCTCAGAGGTCGGGAGGAACTGGAGTGCGACCTTGGAGCAGAATTCTCGAACGTGGAAGGGTTTCATCGGAAAACAAATACGGAGCTCGTTACCAGTCACTGCTTATCTACGGGATATATCAACGCCTCACAGCGCGATGCCGTGTTCGATTTGGCCACCAGCAACCGCGTCTACCTATGGGATGGGGATACCTTGGGCGATGAGGTAACAATCACGGAGATCGACTTCTCCGAAACGTTGCCGCGCACGGCTCCGACAAATCTGAAAATAACCTATCGGGTGGCCGATCGTAAAGATCGAAAGTTTGTGCGCCACGAGGTAATCGTGAACCAGGGCGTCTTCGACGACACGTTCGACGGCTCGTTCGAATAAACTGCGCCGAGCAGATTCTCGGAAACTTATTATTTTTATCCCTAACCATCTAAAAACATCCAACCACATGAACACCATCAAACGAAGTCAAATGCTCGATGAGCTCGACGTGCGCACGCATCCCGACGGGCGCAAACGCATTTTCTCAATCAAGTTCGTAACCCGCACCGGAAAACTCATATTTGTGCCCCAAGCCTACGCCTGCGGAGCGGGAAGGATGAACAACCAGCTCTTCCGCCTGCGCGGCATTCAGCCCTGCGATTGCCGGGGAAACGCCGAAAGCCACGTTTACCCCGTGTCGATCGACAGCATCATTGCCTACAATGCACGCCGCGTTGTGTTCATCAATCCCCCTCAAGACTAAGCCATGGAAATACTCTTCAACCGCGAGGGAACGCCCCTGATGCTTTCGAGCACGTCGGTGCTGGGCGAATCCACCGGCCGCCCCTCGTCCTACGACATCCGCAAACGAGACATCCTTTCGCCCTACGACATCCGCACCACCGAGAGTTCCGTTCTGGGCAATCTGAAAATCATGAATTGGGGACACGACAACCGCTTTCCACTCAACGCCGCCCGACAGATCAGCACCACCTCGGTGCTCAACACTGGCTTGAAGTTTCTCCGCTCCCTTACCGTGGGGCAGGGCATCTATCCCTGCAAGGTGACGGGCTGGGACGACAAGGGCAACGAGCAGCTAGAGCCCGTGAGCGATGCAGGGCTAAGCCGATTTGTCAATTCGCGCATGGTGCGCCGCTATCTTGAGAAGGTGAGCCGCGACTACTTCAAGTTCGGCAGCGGAGCCGTGGAGCTCCTGCCCAACCAAAGCGGAACAGCCCTGATTGGTATCCATACGCTCAACGCCCTCTACTATCGCTACACCCTGCCCGACAGCTGGGGAGCGTGCAAATGCGTGGTGTCGGGCGAGTGGCCCGAAATGCCGGGAATCGCTGGAACCGACGGATATACCGTGCTCGACACCCTGATGGACTACGATCCTGAGCTCCACGCCTCCTGGATGCGATTGGCCGGAAGGATGAACAAGCCCGTGGTCTATCCCGTGCGCGACTCCTGGAGCAACAACGATTTCTATGGCGAACCCATCTGGCTGCCGTCCTACATCCTGGGTTGGGTGGACATTGCCCACCTCGTGCCGCAGTTCCTCAAAAAGGCCTACAAGAACCAAATTACCTGGAAGTGGCATATTCAGATTCCATACTCGTATTGGGAAAAGAAGTTTCCGCCAGCCGACTATACCGACACCGCTACCCGGCAACTCGCTATCACCAACTATATGAACCGCATCGAAGACAACCTTTGCGGAGCCGACAATGCCGAAAAGCCGCTTTTTACCAACTATGCCGTCAACGAGATGAACGGAAAAATTGAGGAGGAATGGAAAATCACCGCCTTGGACAACAAATACAAGGGCGGAGACAACCTCGTTACTTCGGCCGCCGCCAACTCCGAGATTCTCTTTGCCCTGATGGTCAACCCCAACGTGTTCGGCGCAGGAATGCCTGGCGGATCGTATGCCGGCAACCAGGGCGGATCGAACATCCGCGAAGCCTTTTTGGTGAACATCGCCAATGCCTGGATCGACCGCCAAAACCTGCTCGACCCTCTCGTGCTCTATCTCAAAAGCAACGGAGCCGGGGATGTGGACTTGCGATTTCGTAACACCGTGCTCACCACCCTCGACTCCGGGGCGGGCACACAAAAAACCCTAAGCTGATGATATTCTCTGCCAACCGATGGAACGATGCCGACGAGATGAAACGCTTCGTGCCCGTGTCGTCCGCCCTCTCGTTCGAAAACCTCGAGAGCGCCCTGCGCGATGCCTTTGACCTCTTCGTAATCCCAATTCTGGGCGAACCCACCGCCCGCCGAATCGTCCAGATCTACCAAGCCGCCGAACGCTCCGAGGCAGAAGCCCTCGTGCTCGACACCTGCCAACGCGCCGTGGCAAACCTCGCCTTCTGGTACGACTTCGACGAGCTCAGCGTGCGCATAACCGACCAAGGAGTGCAGCGACAAGAGAGCGATACCTTCAAATCTGCCTACAAATATCAGGAAGACAACCTGCGCCGGGGCTTCAAGAACAAAGGTTTCAACGCCCTCGACCGCCTGATCGACCTGCTCGACCGGCATCTCGCCGAGTTTCCCGAGTTCGCCAAAGCTCCCGCCCACGACCATCGCGCCGAAGCCTTGGTGCGCAGCACGGCCGAGGTAGATCGCATCTACTTCATCAACCGCTCACACCTCGTGTTCCTGCGCCTCCAACCCATCTTCCGCACCGTCGAGCAAACGACTCTCCGCCCTCTCCTGGGCACCAAGCTCTACGAAGCCCTCACCGTTGCTCTGGCCTCTGGAAAGGAATCGATCGGAACGCCCGGCTCCACCGAAGACCTGCGCCGCCGATGTGCCGACTTCGTGGTGCTCCGGAGCGTGGCACAGCTGCTTCGCACCACTGGATCCATCACCGACCGCGGACTCTATTTTTCCCAAGTGCTGCCCGCAGCCGGTAGCGGAGAATCTCTCCAACCCGTAGACACCGAGCGGCTGGCCCTCGAGGTGAACCGAGTGGAGACCTCCGCCACCGCCTACGAACACATCCTGATGACGTGGATCGAAAACACCCTGCCCGAATACTTCCAAGGGAGGCAATCCAGGGTGCTTGACAGAGACAACGACGGCCATAAAACATTTTTTGCTTAAGCCATGAGATTTGCCTGCGTCAAAACACATGGAAGGATGTTCACCCGAACGGTGCAACTCACCATTCCGGAGAACTACGGAGAAATGACACCGCGGCAATTCCTCGCCTCGGTGAGGTTGTCGAAAGAGTGGATCGACGATGCCGAGTTCTTTCGTCAATTCTTCGGCATCCCCCGCCACCTGCTCCGCCGCCTCGACTCCTTTTATATATACAAGCTCATCGGGCTCATCACCTTCGTGCAAGACACGAAGCATCCCTTCCACGCCTTCTACCTCGAGCGACTGCCTGGAGACCTCCGCGCTCCCAGACCAAAACTAAGAGGCATGTGTCTGCAACAGTTTATGACCGTCGACACGTTCTTCTCCTGGTACCTCCTGATCGAGAACATGCGCTACCTCGACCTCTTCATCGCCGCCCTCTATCTGCCGCCCGCCACGCTCTACGTGCCACGACAGGGAGAAACCCCGCTCGACATTGAGGCACAGGCCGACCTTGTGCATCCCCTCGCCTTCGACCTCAAGTATGCCATCCTCGTCAACTGGGCACTCATCAAGGCATGGCTCTCCGACTCCTTTCCCCATCTGTTTCCACCTGCTCCGCCATCCGAGAACTCCACCGTCACCGGAAGGAAGGGCAAACCCTCTTCATGGCTCACGCTCTTCGACAACTTCGTAGGCGACAACATCGCCTCAATCGATGCCTACAAAGCCCTGCCCTGCATGGATGCCATGAGAATCATCAACCGACGAATTAAAGAAGCAAAAAAACGATGAACACCTTTGCACAATACATTGAACACCTCGCCACCCTGCACCCCGACATCCGCCACGGAGAGGGTGGTAAATGCCGATTCTCCGATTTCATCGACACCGGCCGTTCGCGCATGGCAAGTACCATGCACTACCCCTGCGTCGTAGTCGACTCGGGCGACTTCGCCATTGGCGGCAGTCCCGGAAACATCCTCCTGAACGAGGAGTACTCCGTGCTATTCCTCACCCACGTTCGCGACACAGGCTCGAACCTAGAGATTACGACGGCATTCGCCAACACCCGACGGCTGCTCACCGACTTCGTCTCCAAGTTCAGCCGCGACAAGCGCCTTGGCCGCCATCCCTTTCTCAACCGATTCTCGCTCATCGGCATCGAGGCACACCGCATCTCGATGCAAGACTCCGGACTCTACGGATGGGCTCTCTTTTTCTCGGCCGAAGTGTCCTACCACGACGGTAACTGCAACGCTACTTTTGACGACTGAACCAACACAACAACGACATGGCTAGAACTTACGAAGAACTACTCGAAACCGCGGAAACCATCCGCACCAACCTCTTGCCCGAGAGCAATACCGCTAACCTGGTGGGAGGCTTGCTCAAAGAAATCATACAAATGAAAGGCGGAAGCACCGGAAGTTCGCTCAAAGTGGTCGTGCTTGCAAACGAAGATGCCTACAATGCCCTTGCCGTCAAAGACGCTAACACACTTTACGTATGGGCATAAGAATCGGAAACACCGCCTTTGTCCGCGCATTCTTCGGGGGCAAAGACTTGGCGGCAATCGCCTTGGGAAGCCGCGTGGTGTGGCGAAGGGCAGCTGCAGGTCAAACCCACACCATCACCGTTGGCATCAACCCTGGGAACATCGGGCAATGCACCGTTACGGCAACGGGAGCGGTGGTGGCGACCGTGCCATCGGCAGACAAGAACAGCTACACCATCACCGCCACCCACGGCGGAAGCGTGACGGTAAAGATTGTGGCGGCCGACGGCTTCGAGGTGGAACGGCTCAACGTTGACACTGTGTCGCAGGGTGCCGTGTCTGTCTATGAACTCAAGAACATCACCGCCGACCACACGATGTACATTTGGATGAAAGAAGCTGCCGTGGTGGTTACTCGTCCCGTCTACATCCGCAGCGATCTGCAGACCATCGAATACAAAAGTCTGTATTCCGCCGTTTCCTCCCTGACGGCCGACTATCCCGAAGGATTGACCAAAGACACGTCCATCACCTGCATTTCTGGGGGCATCGACTATCGGGACAACGGCATCGATACGAAACCCAAAGCCGATACGTTGTTCAACGTCACGCTGCGCTCATGGAATCAAAACACGCCTTTCCTGCTCACCCTCGACGGGGCTAACCTCGCCGTAATCGACGGGCAGGGTTTCGGTGGCATTTACATTCTGGATTCGTCGAACCTCTACATCCGAAACTTCACCTTCAGGAACTGCAATACCTACGAAGGTGTTGACGCTCCCGAAGAGACGGCATGTATCTATGGCAACCGGGTGGAAGGAGACGCACGTTGTCGAAACCTCTACATTGAGAACGTTACCATCGAGGGACAAAGCACCCTGCATCCCACATCGCTCTATCGCACCCGCTACGGCATCACCGTCAAAAACTACGAGAACGCATACATCTGCAACTCACGGATGAACTGCATTGCCTGTGTGGGCATCACCCTCACGGATGTAACTCTGTCATCTGTCGTCAAAACAGACATCTCGGGCATCATGCAACCGGGCATCATCGGACACCCGAGAATCATCACTGGATCGGGTTGCCACGAAATCAGAATCGAAGACTGCGATCTCAATTGCGAAACGTTTAACGAAACGGCCATCTCGCTTGACCGCATCTCGAACGTGTATCTGCGAAGAAACCATATCTATAACTGCGGAGCTCCTGTGATGGACGCCAACGGTCTTGACTTTATAGACAACGTGGTGATCGACTGCAACTACATGCACGACAATCTACTCAAACCGCTCTTCCAATGGGAAGCCCAATACTTCAGCCTTTCCCCTGTTTGCAACAACTTTATCGTAACCAACAATCTCGTGATTTTCTCTTCGCCGATGGTCAACGAATTCTTTGTGCGCGCCACAATCGATATCGACAACTTCGTCAACGCAAACAACATCTTCATCAAGAAAGGTACGAGCACAAACTTTTGTTTGTTCCTCTTCGAAGGGTTGGTGAAATCGCCGATCATATGCACCAATATCTACAAACTCGCTACGGCAACATTCTATAAAATGACGGGGCTCTCGTCGAGCGACGGCAGAAATTTTAGTAAAATTCAAAGCGCAGGCTATGAAGCGGGGTCGCTCATGGTGTCTCCTGGAACAAACATTCTTATCTCTGAAACGGGCGGAACCCGCAACTGCTTGATACCCACCTATGCCGCGAGCCATAAGTCCACGGAGACTTACGTGGGAGAGTTCGACATCCGCTACAAGAAAAACAACGCTCAAGAAACTTCTCTAGGTGCGGAAAACTACTATGCAACGGACTACGACGAAACGATCGACACATCGACTGGCTACGACGGAACGGACATCGATTGGCTCAAGGCCTTCACCTCGGAAGCGGTTTACAACTTGCCTGGCGACAACACCGTCGTGCTGCACCATCACTCGAAACAACGAGCAAGATTCATCAAGTTTATCATATCCTCGGCGGACAATCCTTCCGATAAGATTCTGGCATTGGGCAAGCACACCATTTTTTCGCTCCAACCCAAACTTGACGACAACGGCGAGTATGTTTCCGACCAATTGTATAACATAGAAATCGAATGATATGGAGAAATACAACAACATCCTAAAAGCAATCATAGGCCTTCCCTTGCTCTCGGTCAAGGCCAGTAACCCGTATCCCATCGTAGGAGAAACGGTGGAACTGAACTCGGAAAGCAAATGGCTCTTTACCCATGAATACACGCTCAACGACGGCGTGGAGAGTACGGCCGAAACTACTGCCGCACTCTTGGGAAAAACAAGCCATAGCATCACCGTGAAATCAACTGGAGATATCGAACAAACCATATCGGGCATGAACACTTCGGGCCGTGTGGTGGTTAAGAAAACACTCTATGCTGGCACGGCAGCCGTCGAGCCGTACTTTGATTTCTCGGTCAAGAAAGAGATTATTCGCAACGATGGCGAAACAACAAACTTGATTCTCAAACCCGAGTTCGGATATGATTTCAGCCGAGAAAAGAATATTCGGGTGCGCATCTATCTGGAGAATGCCGAGACGTCACCAGTACGCACGTTCACGGAAGCAGACTTCCTGCTCGGAGGAGGCGTGTTGCTCTCTTCGAATTTCAGCTTCACCACCCGCGGAATATACGACATTGAGATAGACTTCAAAGACGTGGAGACGGATACCACCATTACCAAACGCATCAACAAGCTCATCACCGTTACCCCGGCACTGGCTCCGAGGGCTTCGGCCTATGAGTATGTGATACCGAACGCCAAAGTAGTGGGAAACATTCAAGATTGGTACATCGATGCCAAAAACTATCCTGCTGGCTGCACCATCGTATTGAAACTCGATGAGTTTTACGGGGGAGAATATCCCACACGACTCAGATTCATCAATTTTCAGGGAACATGGGAAAAGCCTTGCATCATCACCATAGACCAAGCCACTCCCTTGGTGATGCGATGGTTCAGTTATTTCGGTATTTACGTAGAGAACTGCAAGCACATCGTGTTCGACGGTCGAGGATATCAAAACATAAGCAGAGGGATACACATGAAGCCGCTTCCCGAAGACAGCACCACGGCAATTCAGTCGGGCACGATGTCGGAGGAAATAGAAATCTTCGAGATAGAGATAGATGGTGCTGGCTTTGCTGGCATGGTAGTCAAAACCGACCCGAACGAAAACAACCCAGAAGCGTGGTTCCCCACCTTCCACTTCAACCGTCTGTTGGTGCACCACATGTACATTCACGACACGGCGGGGGAAGGCGTATATCTTGGTTATTTCAGCATGTCAACCAAGACGGGAACAAACAGCTCTGGAAAACCCGTTACGTTTCGGGCACACCACATGTTCGACAGTCGCATCTATCGCTGCCTATTTCTGCGCAACGGATACGATGCTATTCAGTGGAACAACGCCGAGAACTTGGAGATTTGCTACAATCAACTGATCAATCCCGGTGCCCGAGGCGAAAAAGACCAAGCCTCTGGCATGTCCTTAGGCTTATCGGGAAAAATATACTGCAACCTGATTTTGGATTATCAAGGACCTGGCATACAGTTCGGGGCATGCGGAGAGCTGCACATATTCAACAACATCATTGTCAACGGAAAAGCTGGATCAGGCGGATTGCTACTCTTGGCTAGTTCGGATGTTCCAGAACAAAACCCGAACAACGACAACATGAACTATCTGCCCGTCTACATCTACAACAACATCATCACATCGATCGGGCAGAATGCCCTCAACAGCCGTAATACGACGCAATTCATGAACCTGCATTTCGAAGACAACTTCTGTATTGCCAAGTATGGACTGTTCGCAGGACAGGCCACCGCCACCATTGCAGAGTGGGAACGAAATGCAAAGAACAATGTTCTCAAACAGTCCAAGAGGCTCGACTTCGTAGAGTTTGATAACACTTACAAGTTTGCTGATTCTTCCAACGGAGACTACCGCATCGCAAAAAAGTCGATTCTGATGAAAGGCGGGCTCGGCAATCGCTTCAAAATGGACTACAGGGGCTATAAGAATTGGTATCAAAGCCTTTATCCTGTCGGTCCGTATCTGGGAGTGATGCGCGATGCCGATGTAGACGAATCGTTCCGCATCTTGTCCGTGACGTTCGACAATGACGTTGTTCAAACCATCAACAACTACGTAATGGTGAGCTGGACATACTACGGTAACACGGTCATTAAAGAATATCGCATCAGCGAGGATTCCACGTTTGAGGGCGGCCCCTGGCAGACCTACAACAACGATTCGGGCGGGCAGTTCCGCTACAATTTTGCAGGTTCCGCGAAAGGGAAGCGCACCATTTATGTGCAACTCAAAAACGAGAACGACAAAGTGTCTGAGCCTTTTTCGAAAGAGATCACTTGGGTCTATCGCACTGCTATGATCGGTGTCAACACCACATCATCTACGAACTCTGATGGTGAATTCAACTCCGATACAGGAATTCTCTATTTGCGATTCCAAAACAAAGCAGGAACATTGTATAATTTCAAGGATACGTTGGGAAACAAAATGGGTACCATTGTCATCAACCGATCGTTTACGGTCTACAACTCTAACGGCGTGACGACAGGCGATAACTCGGGTATCTTCCTCGACCTCGTGCTCCAAAAAAACGAAGCCGTAATGTTCGAATCCACCGCTAAAACCTTCGACCCGCCAACCGTCTTCACCCTCGACATCAACCCAGGGAACTACGGCGTGAGCATCTTTTGCAACTCCAATTGCAAACAAGTCAACGACAACGCCGTTCTTGTCGCCACTCCCTATTTCAAACTCGAGGCAAACGGCATCAGCACCACCGCGGCTGTTCTGAAAAACAACTTCAACACCCTTGTCAAGATGGATAACGTTGTCGTGACCACCGACCGCGTGCTCACCATCACCGCCGCGTGGGACGAAAACGTAAGCAAAGTTGTTCAAAATGTCGGGCCGATTTTCGGAGCAATTAATTTAATCAAAATAGAAGAAATTTAATTATTCACCAAATAAAACAACAACATGACAAACATTCGAGGACTTCGCAATAAAAACCCTCTGAACATCCGCCGCACCTCCACATCCTGGCAAGGGCTCCGGAAAACACAGACCGACCCTGCGTTCTTCCAGTTCACATCACTGGAATATGGCTATAGAGCCGCCTTCCGCACCCTCCACACTTACTACACCCGCTATCACCTTCGCACCATTGCGCAAATGATCGCCCGCTGGGCTCCACCCGTCGAGAACGACACAAAGAAATACATCCAAGTCGTAGCCCGGCGAGCTGGCATTTCCGCCGATGCCGAAGTAGACATCTATAACAAACAAACCATGACCGCCATCGTCAGCGCCATGAGCTTCATGGAAAACGGCATCGAAGCCGACCCCGCGGCCGTGGCGGCAGGCTGGAGTCTCGCCATGGCGTAACCCCCCTACGGATTTAAAACAAGATGTATACCTTTGCACCTGGAAAAGTGCCCGTGCCGGCGTAGTCCTGACATACTGTACTATAAAACGGAAATAAAATACAGATTAAAAAAAAATCCCAAAATATTTGGAAGATAGTAACATTATTGCTACCTTTGTGCTCGTTAAAACTAAGTGATATTTGATTTTATGAAGTACAAACAATTGTGTGCAGAACTCGTTTCTGCACACAATTGTTCGTCATGGTGCAAATCACGACATTTGGTTCAGCCCGAAGACACAAGAACGATGGCCGTTGCCTCGGCACGGTGGTAAGGAGGTTCCTACGGGAATCGAAAAACAAACAAGAAAGAGGATGGGGATTTAATTCCTCTCCTTCTTCTCACAAGTACAAATAAACATCACAACACTTTCTTAACAAACAAAGGACGTAGGACTCGTTCCCACTCCTTTTAACCCTTAAAAACAGAACAGCTATGGCAAAAAAAGTAGTGGTAATTATGGAGAAATCATCCGATGGATATTTTTCTTGCTACGTAGATGAAGATCTGAACGGCTTCGGATTGGCAGGATATGGCGACACAGCCCAACAAGCTCGCGAAGATATGCTTACTGCATACGAGGAAATAAAATCAATGCGCTGCGAAGAGGGTAAAAAAACTCCTTCTCTTACTTTTGAATACAAATACGACATGCAATCGTTTTTTAATTACTTTTCCTATCTAAATTCCTCAAAAATTGCAGAGCGAGCAGGCATCAATTCCTCCCTACTACGCCAATACATCAGTGGCATAAAAAAAGCCCGGCAAACACAATACGAACGGTTAGCCGTCGCTATCCGTGAAGTGGCAAAAGAGCTTTCTGCCGCCACGCTTTAAACCCCACACCGCTTCATCCTAATCAGATGAACTTTGTTTTAACACCGCGAAGCCCCCACGAGTTGGGGGCTTTTTCTTTCCAATCTTGCAAGCAATGGAAAGAATCTTGCAAAATAATTTCACCGGTTCAAAAACTTTTTCCTATCTTTGCCGTGCTATAAACTAGGTAGGCGGACTGGTAACCCGTCTCAAACATTTTTCGAGTCGGGTATTTTTGTGCCTAAAAATATTTTGGAGTTCCGTCCCTTGTGGGGTCGTTAATGCGCCCACAGCCTACCAAGGTTTATAGCAAAGGGGAGCGGAACTCCTTTTGTTTCCGCTAAAATGAACATGATTAATGCTATAACAATCATGAACACAACAGCAAGCGCAGCTCCATCAACGAGCCGCAAAACCTCGAGCCTAAAACTTTGGCTCGATCGTGAGAACAAATTTCACTCTTCACTACTCGAAGAGAAAGTAACCAACAACTTTTTTTCGGCATTCGCTTTGCCAATTCAAAAGAATTCTGCATCTTTGCGTCGAATATCATTTGGTAGGCGGTTTGGTACCCGTCTCAAAACTTTCGAGCTCGGGCTTTTTTTATGCTCAAAAACTTATACGGAGTTCCGTCCCTTGTGGAGCGTTAATGCGCCCACGGCCTACCAAGGTGATATTCAAAGGGGAGCGGAACTCCTTTGTGTTTCCGCTATATTGTTTCAATGATTAACGAATATCAATCATGAACACAACAGCAAGCGCAGCTCCATCAACGAGCCGCAAAACCTCGAGCCTAAAACTTTGGCTCGATCGTGAGAACAAATTTCACTCTTCCCTCCTGGAAGAGACAGTAACCAACAACTTTTTTTCGGCATTCGCTTTGCCATATCGAAAGAATTACCCAACTTTGCGGTGCTTAACACATGGTAGGCGGACTGGTAACCCGCCTCAAACATTTTTCGAGTCGGGTATTTTTATGCCTAAAAACTTATTATGGAGTTCCGTCCCTTGTGGGGTCGTTAATGCGCCCACAGCCTACCAAGGTGTTAAGCAAAGGGGAGCGGAACTCCTTTGTGTTTCCGCGAATATGAACATGATTAATGCTTAACAATCATGAACACAACAGCAAGCGCAGCTCCATCAACGAGCAGCAAAACATCGAGCTTTAAACTTTGGCTCGATCGTGAGAACAAATTCCACTCTTCCCTCTTGGAAGAGAAAGTAACAAACAATCGTGTACTTCGTGCCTACCACTGCATGGTCTCAGGTTTTGCCCTGTGCATCCTAGCCGGTAACTCGCTCCTGCTGGGTGTCCTCGCCCTGGTGTGGTTTGCTGTAAGTCTTATCCAAGTCAAGAAAGGAGGCTGTGATGAGTAATACCGACGACATACGGCTCACGGAAGAGGGGTGGGGACTTCTCAGAGACTACCAAGATTGTAACGGAGAGGCCTTGGATGATTATTGCGAGATCCTAAGTGACATCATAGAGGTATTGGTGAGCCCTATTTTTTCTCTTTCAGATACTAAGAGAGTTGAAATGTTGCGCCAAGTATGCTGTCTGCGCTCCGATCTTAAAATTTTAAAACCCCTCGAACAATGAGCGATAACGATTCCAGAGAGTTGATGTTCCGCATCTATGTGATGGATGTCTACACACCCACGGGCGACATAGAGGATGCCACGTTTCGCACCTCCATGGAACTGGCCTACGATTTAGAGGAAAAAAAATAAGAAAAGACAAATTTACGGCCGCGGAGTTGCCTATGTGCCATCAAAACCGTAAATTTGCTACAACATAAAACCATTTTAAAAACAAAAGCGTATGGAACAGTTTATTTATATTTGGGGAACAGTGATGACTATCTTTTTCATTTGCTACGTGATCCGCCACCTCTTTCGCCACTGACGATAGGGCACATAAAAGTTATAAAAAAATAGGCTTGACTTAGAAAATTCTAAGTCAAGCCTATTTTTGTTGTCCCGTCTCTGTCCCGACAATGATTTGCCGAAAATCAAAAAGAGATGATAGTTATCTGTAAATCAGAACTTTATCATCTCTTTTTTTAGTGATCCGCTTGGGGTTCG
>JAVVVP010000023.1:26506-32061 GCA_036652575.1 Bacteroidaceae bacterium | reverse complement strand
TTATTTTTTTAGTTGGCATAGTTTAAATAACAGTATCAGCACGGCTGCCACGACAAACGTGTATGAATTTAAATCACATAAAAATCATAGTTGAATCAATTGTCATCTTTGTCGTTTGGCAGCCGCGGTGTTTTTTTACTCGTTGTGTAACAAGAAACTAGAGTTTATACTTGGACCTGGCTCTTGCTATTTAGTAGGAGTGTCCATTCTTCCCTACTGCTTTCACTTGACTAAAACGTATCGTTGCAGGATAAGGGTAAGTTAAGGTGGACCTCTTTTACTTTTTCCCAAACTTCGTTATACACATTTTTCCCGAGTTGGAAAGAAAGCTGTAATTTTCCCTTTATCTTTTTGTAAGATATCATATAACTTCCGCACGTATTGGGATTTTGATGACTTGCGCCCAAATGTTCTATGTATAATCCAGGTGTTAAATTTTCGTACAACCCTTTTTGTTTTACATAGTAGGTATTACCGCCATTGAGAGAGCAAATATTCATGTAGCGACCATCTTTGGTGAAGATTTTGTAGATGATCGTTTTTGAGTCGCTGCTCGTCTTGTATTTCCACATACCACTAAGCTTTTTTGCGTTTACACTGCCCGAGAAACTCAAGCATAGAAAGAGTGCGAAGGCTGAAACAGCCGTTTTGATTGGAATTTTCATGTCTTTTCTTTTTTTTGTTGTTATTGTTGTATAAGAATCCTTCTTCTTTCTATACATTCGGTGCTTTCGCACGTTTCCATATTTCGTGGAAATTATGATTCCACATCCTGAATTTCAGGTGTAATTCGCCTTTCTCCTTATTGTATCGGAACAAGATAGGAAATTCAGGAAGAATGGCCTGGCCGTTTTCGTATTGCAAATTTTCGATATATACATGATCGTCCATCACTTCGTAAGTTCCATATCTTGTAACGGTATAGGACTTTCCTCTGTTGTAAGAACGCATATTGATGTAACGCCCATCCTTTTTCAAGAGTTTATAACTGATGATGGAGTCTCCCGAATCGATTCTCCATGCTCCAACGATGGACGATTCAGCACTTTTTTCTTTGTCCAACTTATCGTTGATACGCTCCTTTATTACTTGCTGTTTGGAAGTGGTTATCTTTCTCGTCACTCTTTTTCTTCTGGAATTGGTTGGTGTTGTTGACGTGCGTGTTTCTGTTTGAATCGCTAGTGTTTCGGGTTTTCGGTCCAACGAACTTTCCACTTCGGCAAAAATGCCCAATGCAGGAAACGCGATTGCCATCATCGGAAGAGCCAAATATCCCCAGCACCGAAAACGGTGCGATGGTTTTTTATTCATCATCACAATGCGCTCTTTTAAATTGGAGTAATTGAAACTATTATATATCTGTATAGCGTAAATAGGATACGTGAGACGTAATAGGTTGTACTGATAGGATTTTCGATCGGCACCGTTACGGAGGCTATTCCGATCGGCTATAAACTCCAGGTTACGGCGTGTCTCGATCATTAATAGGTAAGCAAATGGGTTGAGCCAACAGATGGCGGTTAAAAATTGACTTAAACATACGTCAAGCGAGTGCCATTGCTGTACGTGAACCTTTTCGTGGCGCACGATGTCGGCCGTTAAACTTGGGTGAATGGAATCTGCAGATATAAAAATCCATTTAAAAAAGGAGAACGAGGCCCCCTTGCTAGGCAACAAGAAGATGCGCGTACCGTCTTCATCGTTTATTGCTTTGCTCTTTCTGCGAATTCTAAGTATTTCTGAAAACTGCATCAACATTCTCCCGATCATCAGTATCGCAATGGTGATTCCTGCCACACAAGCGTACCCAATGTAGTCTACTTCTGATACCTCTATGTGGCGTAGGTTTTCCCGAATAAATTCGGCAGAAGGCATTTGTACGTTGCTAAACAAACGGGGGGAACTCTCGACATGTTGGGCTCGATCCTGTAATGCGATGTTGTTTGAAAACTGAATCAGAGGCACAAGAGGAAAAAGCAACCAAATGGACAACAGTAGAATACGGCGTAACTCAAAGAACGTGTTGCCACGGCTTACGAGCCAATATACTACATAAAGAGCTGCCAATACAATGTTTGCCTGTATGATATAGATAAGGAAGCTGTTCATTACGGAGTTTGTTTATTTTGTTATCACTTTATCCCGATCGACGTATTATTTCTTTTCCTCTTCTGGACCTTTTTCGATGATGCGGATGACCTCTTTTAGTTCTTCGCTTGATATGTTTTGCTCTTGGGCGAAGAAAGAGACCATTTCTTTGTACGAACTACCGAAGTAATCACGTACAAAGCCTTCCATAAAAGTGCTTTTGTATTCGTTCTCGGCAATTAGCGGTGTGTATTCATACGTATTTCCATTTTGTGATGCAATCAAATAATTTTTGCGCTTTAGGTTATTCACGATAGACGCAACCGTTGTATAGGGTATATCCGAGTCGGGTAAAAGACCGATAATTTCACGGACCGTGCTTGTGCCTGCTTCCCAAAAACAAAGCATTACCTGCTCTTCTTGCTGTGTAAGTTTCTTCATATAGAGCTTTCATTTTATATTTCTGCGGCAAAGGTACGAAAAGTTCGTAGATGCTCCAAACAAAAAGCCGATTACTTTACGAGAAAATCGTAAGCGTTTGATTAATAGTGAATACGGTAGTTATCCCGAATCGGATGACCTTGGAATAACGCCTGACGTACTAGCCTCCTTACTTCGTTCTATTCTTTCACGGCTACATACTCAAGCTGTCGAAATGGCAAAGCAGGTTATGGAGAAGGAAGCTCTCATAAAGGAGAAGAATAACATGGGATCTTCCTGTTCCCATCGTCCCTGTTATAACGGAGTACCAGTGCATGGAGAGTGTCTGCACCTGCGGATGCCATTGCAGGGGAGAGTTTCCCCAACAGGTCACAGCCCCGGTTTCTTACTTCCGATTGGAAAATGCTGCTGTATTCAAGGAAAAAAGGTGGAGGTAGCAATATTTGCTACCTCCACCTTTTTTATTTGCTTCTACCACCTTCGCAACCACAATAAACAGGGCGATGCAAGAGATCGGTGGTGAAGTGTAGGCAGACATTTAAATTTCTAGGAAGCTATAACTTAAAATATCGCGGTTTTGCTCAATTTTTTTGTTTCCCAACTAAATGCCCCCTATGTAATAGATCAATATTTCAGCACTTTGGCTGCCACTTGTTTGAATTGAGGCATTGTCATACCGATGGTTGCCCCCACATAAGTAGGGTCGCAAACGGTGTACTTCTTGCCTTCGACCATGATGTAATCTCCACCTACATTCTCATTAAAGCAAACGGCGGTAGCTATATGCTCGGGATAATCGAGGAAAACAACATCGCGCTTCATCAGCTTCCGCACCAGATAAGCAAACAATATAGAGCGGTCTTCGCAATCAGAATAAGGGTAGTAGAAGAGTTCTTCGACAAAGAAAGGCTTTTCGTAGCCAAACTGTAGTTCATCGCGCTCGTACTCAAATCCAGTCTGCACAAAGTTGATTAATAGATTGGCTGCTTCGACCTCACTTTTTCCGCTCACATAAGCAGACAATGAAGACAGCAGTTTCTCTTCGACTTCGGAAGCAACCCCAGCATTGGCATATACTCCATAGTCGCATTGAGGATAACTCTTGTAGAAGTCCATTAGTTTTTTTGATACGCTGACTGTAGCCTTTGTAGCACTACCTTTGGCTTGGCGGGTGACGGTAGCGTGTTCTCCGCTAAAGACAGGTGCCGACTTCAGATGCATATCTATAGTATTCTTTGCCTTGGGCGAATCTAACTGACACATAAAAAATTGATAGGGATTGGTGCTGTTAAGGTCATAATACTTCTGACCGTTCAGCACTATATAGATCGAACCGAAAAGCTGGCAGTCGGGAGCAACGTACAATACGAGTTTATTATCATTCGTCTTGCGTGCAATCCTTGCTTTATATCCCATTTCATTGAGCAAGAATTGTTGCATCACAATGCTTTCGTTAGCGGTGGCACAATAGGTGTCGGCTACAGACTTCACCAATTGATACATTCCCCAATCATTGAGTCGCATTTCCGATTTCACGGACAAGATGTCTTTCAGAAGTGGCTGATAATTGGATTCGCTCAAGCTCTCATAAGCATCTGTTATCGCATTTTCACTGGTACCGCTCAACTTGCATTCACGATCCAATGCATTGTTCAGATAAAGTACCTCCCCGCCATAAGTCGTTTTCTTGCGTCCTTCTCCTGTATTGAACACAGGTAGATTGGGTTTGGCCGAAGGCACAGGAATAGCGGGTTTTATCACCGGAATCGGATCGGTAACCGTAGGTTCTGGCGTTTCCTTAACAGGCTTTTTTACAGGTTCTACTACAACAACAGGCTTCTTCGTGGGGTGGGTCACAGGTTTCTTTTCGGGTACCTTTTCTTCTACTACAATCACCGTAGGTTCTTTCTTCTTCTTAATGATAACTTTCGGCGTGTCGAAGGTGATGTCATCTGCATCTTTCACCTTTACTACTGGCTTTGCCCTGCCTTCGGCAGTTGTCATGTCCAGAATCTCCTCAATCTTCAGACACACGGGTGTCTGATCTTTCGGAGTTGTCTTTTCATCGTATACTACAGGCTTTACGGGTTCGGGCTTCAGCCTCTTCTTCACGGGCTTTTCGGCTTTGAATTCTTTCCACGGGTCACGCATGAAACGGATGAAGTTCTTATTCGCTTCATCTACAAAACTATCGAAGTTATTCAACTCCTCCTCCAGAAAATCGGAGAAGCCATCTTTCTTTTCTTGCGCTGTACTGGCAAGCGAAAACAAAGTACCTATTGTAAAGAGAATTATCTTCTTCATGATTGCACCTTTTTTTTGATATTAAAAAAAGAGGCTGTGACCGAAACCGGAGCTTCAAGACACAACCTCTCTGAATTTCCTGACTACTCTTCGGCAGATACAGGTTCGCCGATGAACTCTGTCACCTGCTCGGACAATTCGCCCAAAGCCGCTTTTTTCTTAGCTTCCAAAGCCGCTTCTTCGCGAGCTTTCTTTGCTTGCTTCTCGTCAATGGACATGTAGACTTCAAATTCCTTGTTGCCATTGCTGCCATTTCTTACTAAAACAAAGTGTTGTTTTACCAGACCACTAATCTTAGTATTCACGCCCGCTTCATAAGCAGCGGCAAATTTATCCATTTCCATTTCCGACGCTAAAGATGCATCCGATGACAGAATCGACTTCATCTTACCTATAACCTTCGCTTTAGCTCTTCCAGCATAGCTTGTAATGCCGTTCATAATGGCATTTTCACGGCCTATCTTGATGTTTTTGCCAATCGCAATACCGGTAATGGGAATGCGATTGTCTTCGTCCTCTTCCATGTAAGTACGATATTTTGTCAGAGCATAGTCCATGGTAGAGGCACTTGCCATCAAAGTCCATCCTGCCTTCTTCTTCTCTTTCGCAGTCTTTTTTACATCTTTCAACAGTGCTTTTGATTGAGCACTTACCATCGCAACGCCACCAAAGAGTATGGTGAACACAAGCATCAAATACATAAAATTCTTTTTCATAATCTT
>JAVVVP010000023.1:8285-26406 GCA_036652575.1 Bacteroidaceae bacterium | reverse complement strand
GGTATGTGCAGTTCCAACGCTTTCAGCCCGAAAGGAGTGCCTCCTCGGTTATTCAGCGTCAGACGTACGTTGATATTATAGATCTTTCTGCTGGCAGCATTCACGGAATCGGCAGTCAGAATCAGCTTACCTTCGGGTACTACAGAGAATGCGGAAGCACTTGCTTCTTCGGTCGCATTCAAGAATGCCTTATGTTCCAGTTTCTTTCCCTCAATACGAAACAGGATATTCAAGAAGTTTTCTTCTTCGGGCAGGCAGTCAATGGCATCGTAAGTAACTATAAATGCGCCATTATCTGGACGTACAGATAGCTGAGCCACACAATTTGAGGTCACCTTCGGAGCGACCGACACTTTTATCGGATTGCCATCGAGCAGCACCTGACATTGGTACTTACCGCTTTCAGTGAATGTTCCTGTAACGGAGAGTGCATCGTAAAGCTGCTTGTAGCGCATCAATAATCCCTTTGCTTCGCTCAAGCGAACTTCGTCAAAGAAATACTCGGACAAGGTAGTCAGTTCCGTAATGGCTTGCTTTATTTCGTCAACCGACTCTATTTCCTGAATCTTCTGCTCCAAGACTTTGTATCGTGCCACCTTTTCAGCATCCATGGCTTCAAAATCGGCGACTAGTTTTTTTTGTTCGGCACGCGAGAAAGGATACTTTACCGAATAATCATAGTACTCTTTTTTCGTGTCCTTATTCTGCAGTTTCTGCCAATAGACTTCTTCTACATTCGACAGGGAGATACCCTTGAGGAAAGGCAGATTGGCCGACTTTATTTTCGACACACGGCTATAGGCATCTTTAGAGTCTATATTTCCGTTGATGTTCACCTCCGAAAGCTCACTTTTTTGCGATACCGTGACGTTGCTTGCCACTGCCTGTATGATGCGTTCGGTTATTTCAGCCAAGGTTTTTGACTGTGCATCGCCTAAGGAGTTGGCGGTGACGGACACTATCAAATAGTCGTCGACGGCGGTATTCAGCCATTCGGGTGCTTTCTTGGCACTTTTGTCCAGAACTTTGGTTTGGGCACTTGCGTTCACTGCCAGCAGTAGCACACAAATCACCCCTATCAATCGTTTCATAATCATCTTTGTTTTAGTTACCACTTGATGGGCAGATTGCGAATGCATACCTGTGTACCAGCTATATTCAATTCTACATAAGAGAATGTTGAAAATTTATCAAATACTTTCGTTACATAGAACTCGCGACGCAAAGGTATGCGGGGAGGCATTTTCAGAAAGTCACTGTTCTCTATCTCTAAATTCTTGCATTCGGTACCCGTTTTGGTAATGGCGGAGGAGAACTGTAGGTACTCTTCCGTATTTCTGTCAGTATCCATATTGGTCATTTCTACCAATATCGTGATGCATTGTTGAGCTGTATTTCCTGTACACTTCAAAACTTTGAACTGCAATCGGTTGGTAGACATCGTAATTTCACAGTCTAGTTTCGGGGCTTCCGTCACTACCGGTTTCTCCACCACTTTCTCTACAATCACTGGTTTCTCTACAACCTTCTCCACCACTTTTTCTACTTCTACAATCTTCTCGACCTCCACAGGTTTTTCGACAATCTTTTCTACCACCTTCTGCACAATTACGGTATCGGGGGCATCGGGCATGAGTTTCGCCAGTTCGGTCTGCAGCACGAGAGCTTGTTCATAACAAGGCAGCGCGTCAGAAATGGCGGAAAGGTAGCTTAATGCCTCGTCATACTTCTTCTGCTCGTAAAGGCTTTGTGATTTCTGCAAAATAGTGGCGCAATTGGCGGCATAGTAGTCCTGTATCTTCTGGCGGGTGGTGCGGATAAAGCGGGTGAATGCCGTGTCAGTACTTTTCAGCTTGGCTATCATGGTCTTCATCGCTTTCTCGTTATCTCCTACGGCATCACCTTTCACGGGGATGGTCATACTGTAGTACACGGTTCCGTCCACCAGGTTCTTTGCCATCAAGGTTAATTCACCTACTGCTACCGAAATGTTCTGCACCAATCCTTCCGAGGTCAATACATCCGTCAGTTCGATAGTAGGTTCGACGGCAAATACATTGTATTGATTGGCTGCCGCTGCACTATTACGGGTGAGCACTTGTTTCAACTTCAAATCCAATGCATTCTTGACACTTAGAGGAAGGTTTTCTTGTGGAGCCTTCAGTAACGTAAACTGAATATCGCCTTGCGCAAAGCTCCATATGGAGCTTGTGCATAACAGCATTAATATCAATAATTTATTCATTTCGCCTGTTTTGTTAGAGTGAATAATATGGGTACTATTCGATAATGATTTCAAGCTTTTGCCCCATGGCGGTCACAGAAGCCTTGTAATTGTCGCCCAACTGTGCTTTAAAGAATTTCTTAAGATCACTGCCAAAGTTAGAAAGGGTATATGAGCGGTTTCGCTCCTGATTCCAAAGCGGAACATTCAACCGAATATGAATAAATTTATCTGTACTGTTACTCATATCATACACTCCCTGATAAGAATTAGCCCGGAGCCATTCGTCCAGCGCGTCTTTAAAGTAATTGCCACTAACGGGTGATTCCTGTTCAAAATCCCAGTCTGATACAGCCTTCGAGAGGTTCATATCTATATTTACCTCGCGTCCCTTCATTATCATAGCCTCAAAAGAACTACGCAGCGTTTCAAAGAAATCTTTCTTAATTTGCTTGAGGGCATAATCGGCAAGTTTAAGAGAATCGGTAGTTATGTACTGACCGCTGGTAAAAGGTGTTGTTGCCAATTTTCCACTCGTCTGGTTCTCAATGGCTCTCAGATTTAAGGAACATTCGCTCTGTTTCTTCGCGTTAGTATTCACTTTCACTTCTACATTTACAACAATATCCCCCGGCAGCATCTGTACGATCTTTGTACCTACATCCGATTGTGCGTCAAGCCTGAGCAATGAAGAATTCTTTGAATTCTGCAACTGGCTGATAAAATCATTCGTCTTATAGCCATTATGTTGAAATTCATTGGACAGTTTGTCAATCACATAGCGCATCACTCGGTCTTGTTGTATCATCGAGCGCATAGTTTCAAAGTCGCCTCCATTCAGCATATCTGGCACAATTACAATCGTAGGATTCAGTGCCGACGTACTCTTCACAGCCTTGGAATCGGTCCATCCGGGACTGATGGCCAAACTATTATGCTCTATATCACCCAATAAGGTCTTTAGCTGGATAGTCAGTTTCACCGTTACACGGTACTTGCCGCCTATTTTCACATCATCCACCGTTTCTACCTCGCTGCCTATATAATTAATGTAGCGCGATTCGGTAAAGAAACGATAGTCGTAATCTTGCTTTTTCACCGCAATCATTGGCACTCCATTCTTCACACCCTTCACTCCGGTATGAAACAATGTATGAAAAGCTGATTTGGCAGCAAGCAAGCCGGCATCTTTCTTCTTATCAGCCACCGCCGTTGCAAGAACGGTAACCGAATTGTCGTCTTGTTGCACCAAAGTCACTTCATTCGAATAATTCTGTGCGCAAATTGGCGCACACAGCATTATTGTAAACAAAAACGTCCAAAAATGTCTATTCATTGTTCTTTCGTTAAATTGCACTATTAACAGCACCTGCAGCCTTATCCAAGAAAGATTTGGGTTTCGGAACTAAATTAATAACAACTGTCTGCTTTGCAGTGATGGCATCCTGAATTTCCTTGCCACCTTTCTTCACTTCGCAGAGAGAGATTTCTTCACCTTCCACAGCCTTTACTTTCAAACGCCCGATTTCCTTGCGAGAGTCTTTCCCTGCAATCTGACGAGATACGAATACAGCAAAGTAAGTATTTTCGCTAACACCTGCTGCCGAACCCAAGTTAATGTACAATTCCTTGGCTTCACCTTTCTTCTCGGCACTGATTTCAAGAATAACACCTTCAACCTTGAAGTTCTCGTCAATAAATTCATGAACCGCTTTTACTGCTTTTGCCGATGCCTTGCTGATAGCTTCATCAGGTGTACTGCCAGTACAAATATCCGTGAGACCTTCTCCATGTTTAAAGGTCTTTGTACCAATCAATGTTCCATTCTCTGAATCGATTATTTTCAATGAGTAAGCTATAGAGGCTGAATAATAGATTGATCCGTCATCCATCGTTTCTTTCTTAGCACTCATGGAGCTTATCATACCGCCTATGATAGAGTTGGCACCCAATTGTTTCATCACCGATACACGAGACATATCATTACTTTCACCTGTTGAGATGTCGTCAGATTCGCGTCTTGACTTCTCTATATGCAAAGAGGTCTGAGAATCTACGTCTATTAAAACAACACGATCCAATTTCTGGATACCTTCAATCACATAATTTCGTAGTCCTTCGGCCCATGCCGCAGGAACTTCGGTCGAACGCTTAAAGTAATCAATATACACACTCTTTTTTCCACCTGTTTCGGCAGCTTCTTGTGAAAAACTAGTTAATGCATACAATGCACAACACATACATACCAATGTTCTCTTCAAATGTTTTTTCATAAATAAATTAATTATGGAGAAGCTGGGCTTTCAATCGTCCACTTCTCCGGTTCGTAAATAAACATACAAAATTTCCCATACAAATCCCCTCGGGTGTAATTGAAGCTAACCTTTCATACCTTTGCTGGTTGACTCTTCCACCTTCCATAAAAGTGCTTTTGTATTCGTTTTCGGCAATTAGCGGTGTGTTTTCATACATATTCCCATTTTGTGATGCAATCAAATAACTTTTGCGCTTTAGGTTATTCACGATAGACGCAATCGTTGTATAGGGTATATCCGAGTCGGGTAAAAGACCGATAATTTCACGGACCGTGCTTGTGCCTGCTTCCAAAAAACAAAGCATTACCTGCTCTTTTTGCAGTGTAATTTTCTTCATATACAGAGCTTTTATTTTACATTTCTGCGGCAAATGTACGAAAAGTTTATATATGAGCCAAACAAAAAAACTGATTTCTTTACAAAAAAAAACGTAAGCCTTCAATAAAGAACGAATGGAAGAATCGACCAGCAAGTGTAATATTACGAAATAAAGTTGAAGAATTCAACTTTTGGGGACTCAAGGTTTAATTTTTACCGAGGTCTATTATTAATCCTTCTGAATATTCATAATGTGTTTACCTGAGAAGTTGTTAAAATAATCTCCTTTCGGTATCTATTGTCTGATAAGTTTGTTTTTATTTTCTACCGCTCTTTTTTGCCAAGAAGAATATGGATCGGCAAAATATACCACTACACCTTTTAGCTTCTCCGTTATTCTTTTGTGAGCAGAAAACTCGGAACGATTGTCTGTTGTTATCGTGTTGTTTTTTCTGGATTGCTTCACCTTCGGTTCGCAAGGACGGGCAGGAGAGGATAGCTTCACCTTCGGTTCGCAAGGACGGGCAGGAGGGGGAATTGCATCTCATTCGTATGCATTCTGTTTTTGTGTTCCGTCTTTGCGAGGACTTTGCCCGAAGCAATCCAGCGGTGTCTTTCATATTATAAGCATCGCACTAAATTGCACTTCTATCTTGAATCTACAGATTAAGAACGAATATAACGCTTTGCTCTGTCTCGATTGAGATCACACGAGGTCCGAAGTCTTGGGTGTAAAGTTGACATAGATGCCGCGTAGCGCTCTTTCGGCTGCGGCGTATCCCTCTTCGTAGAGTGCTGTAAGTTTTTCGATGTCGGTTTCTAGGCGGTCAATCTCCATGGGGCGAAACGGGCGAATCACGAAGATACGTCCTTCGGTTTCGAGTTGCTCCATTTGTTCCAATTGTGCGTTGTAGTAAGCGTGTCGATTGCTCAACGCTAAGCGCAGACGAGGATATTTATTGTAGATGAGTTTGGGCACTTTGCGATCCTTTCCCACAATTCGGAAACCATAGTTGCGCGTAGAAACCACAATGTTGAACGGATGCCCCGTTTCTATGGCACGCTGAAAAGGTATGCTGTCAATAATGCCACCGTCCAGCATGGGCTCGCTATCAATCTCTACAATGGGACAGACAAAAGGCAAACTACTCGACGCTTTTACGATGTCAAGCATGCGTTTTCGGTCCTTCTTCTCGCGGAGGTAGCATGGCTTACCCGTTCGGCAGTTCACGGTTACCATTTCGTAGGTTGCGGGATTGCGCGAGTACATTTCGTAATCGAAGGGCAACAATTCATTGGGCATCTTGTTGTACAGTAGCTCCTGATCTAAGATGCTGTGTTGCGATAAGAGGTAGCGGAAGCCAATATAGTTATGTTCTTTCAAATAATCAATGTTCGACCGTTTGCTTCGTCCCCGTTGCCTACTCATATACGACACGGCGTTGCAAGCACCTGCCGATACCGCTACCACATAAGGAAAATAAATTTTTCTGTCTAATAGATAATCTAAAACACCACTTGTAAAAACGCCACGCATGCCGCCACCTTCGAGCACAAGTCCTGTATTATAATTAAGTTCCATATAATTAGTGTGAAAAATTATCGCAAAGTTAGTTCTTTCCAATGATTTTCAGTACTTTTGTAGTTATAAAATACATAAAATATAAGCATTATGTTCAGTAAAGACACGTATTCCGAGCGTCGAAAGGCTTTAAAACAGTTAGTAAGTGGTGGTTTAATCGTATTGCCAGGCAACAACGACTCCCCCTTTAATTATCCCTCTAACGCTTACAAGTTTCGTCAGGATAGCACCTTCCTTTATTTCTTTGGAGCGATGCGCGATGGCCTTTGGGGTGTGATAGACGTGGATGCCAATGAAGATTACTTGATAGGCAACGATATCGACATCGACGACATCGTTTGGTTTGGCTCCGTGGACAGCGTAGCCGATATGGCCGATGCCGCAGGCGTGGCACAGAGTGCTCCAACGACTCGTTTGGAAGAGCTCGTGCGTCAAGCTCGTCAGGCGGGGCGTAAGGTTCACTTTCTACCGCCTTATCGCCACGACATTCAAATAGAGTTGATGAATCTTTTAGATATTCATCCCGCTAAACAGCGCGAAGAAGCCTCTTTAGAACTCATCCATAGCGTTATAAAATTGCGCTCTCTGAAGAGTGAGGAAGAAATCGCCGAGATAGAACGCGCTTGCGAAATAGGATACAAAATGCACACCACCGCGATGAAGCTTTGCAAACCGGGTGTGACCGAGCGATACATTGGGGGGCAGCTAGAGGGCATTGCCGCCTCCTATGGTAGCATCACCTCGTTTCAAAACATTATAAGTATGCACGGTGAAATTCTTCACGGTTATCCGAGCTCCCGTCCGCTAGAGGCAGGGCGCCTTATGCTTTGTGATGCAGGGGCTGAAACGAACAATCACTACTGTTCCGACCACACGCGTACCACTCCTATTAGTGGATATTTCGATTCCCGTCAAAAAGACATTTATAGCATTGTAGCCGATTGTCACGACTTGGCTTTGAGTGTGGCACGCCCTGGTGTTCGATGGTGGGATGTACATATGGACGTGTGTCGCTTGATGACCCGTCGTTTACAAGAACTTGGATTGATGAAAGGCGATGTAGAGGAATCGGTAAGCAGTGGCGCGCATGCGTTATTCTTGCCCCATGGTTTGGGACACATGATGGGGATGGACGTTCACGATATGGAAGGGCTCGGACAAATCTTTGTAGGCTACGATGAGGAGACGCGCCCCTCCACGCAGTTTGGTACGGCCAGTTTGCGTTTCGCTCGCCGTCTGCAAGAGGGCTTTGTGATTACCGACGAGCCAGGCATTTACTTTATACCCGCACTGATTGACCTTTGGCGGAACGAGGGCACAAACGCCGCGTTCTTGAATTTCGATGCAATCGAAAGCTTCAAGGATTTTGGCGGCATACGCATCGAGGACGATGTGCTGATAACAAAAGAGGGCTGCCGTTTCCTTGGCAAGGAGCGTATCCCTTATCATCTAGCCGATGTAGAGAACTTTTTAGAACAAAACAAATAATCATAACAAGAATACTTTCAATGAAAAAATTATTTCTTCTGGCTACGTTAGGATTTTTCTTAAGCAGTAGCGCAAGGGCTGACAATGTAAAAAAAGACAGTACCGTCTTTACTACCATCAAAGAAAACCCTATTACAACCATTAAAAATCAAAGTAGATCGGGCACGTGTTGGTGCTTTTCAACGCTCGCGTTCCTCGAAAGTGAACTGTTGCGCAAAGGCAAAGGCACGTACGACCTAAGCGAAGCTTTTGTTGTACGTAAAACCTATGTAGATCGTGCCATTGCCAGCGTTCGTATGCACGGCGATGTCTCCTTTTCGCAAGGAGGAAGTTTCTATGATCCGATTTATTGTATGGAAAACTACGGGTTGATGCCCGAGTCGGCTATGACACCTGCTGGTAGCCTCTATGGCGATACGCTCTTTGATCACAATGAACTAGATGCGGTTACGACAGCTTATGTCAAAGCCGTTGCAACTGGCGGTAAAAAGAAATTCACAACGAATTGGATTCAAGGACTCGAAGGCATTTACGATAGCTATATCGGTGCCATTCCCGAAAAGTTCAATTACAATGGAAAAAGCTACACGCCGACCACCTTTGCCGCAAGTTTAGGATTGAGCGCAGACGACTACATCTCGATTACTTCGTACAGTCATCATCCGTTCTATAAACCTTTTGCTATTGAAGTTCAGGACAATTGGCGCTGGAGTATGAGTTACAATTTGCCACTTAACGAAATGATGGAAGTTATCGACAACGCCATCAACAAGGGCTATACCATTGCTTGGGGAGCTGACGTGAGCGAAGATCACTTTAACAAAAAAAACGTAGCAACGGTTCCAAATGCGAAAGCAAAGAAAGATGCTACAGGTTCGGATGCCGCTCGCTGGATTGGCACGAACGAAACAAGCCAAGTGAAAGCATCCGAAACATCGGGAGAGAAAACCATTACGCAGGAAATGCGTCAAATCGCTTACGATAATTGGGAAACCACCGATGATCACGGAATGCAAATCTACGGTGTCGCGAAAAATCAAAAGGGCGACAAGTTTTATATGGTGAAGAACTCGTGGGGAAGCTATGGTGAATACAAAGGTATGTTTTATGCTTCTGAAGCTTACGTAGCTTACAAAACGATGAACTTTGTAATCCACAAAGACGCGCTACCTAAATCCATCGCGAAAAAACTCGGTGTGAAGTAAGGGTAACGAACACTTTTACAAAACAAATCCAGCTGCTGAATTTTTTTCAACAGCTGGATTTGTTTTATCTTATTTGCGCTTCTTCTTTCCGTGGGACAGAGTCAACCAGCAAGTGCCTTTTTACGAAATAAAGTTGAAGAATTCAACTTTCGGGGAAGAAAAGAGGTGGACACCGCTGGATTGCTTCGGGCAAAAGCCTTCGCAAGGACGGGAAGGAGAGGAAGGTATCCGAACGAGACGCAATCCCCTCCTTCCCATCCTTGCGAACCGAAGGTGAAGCCATCCAAAAATACAACACGATGACACGAGGAAGAGTCGCATCCATCAAGGCAAAAAAAAGACTGGCGACACCGCTGGATTGCTTCGGGCAAAGCCCTCGCAAAGACGAGAGACAAAAACAGACTGGCGACACTGCTGGATAGCTTCGTAATAAGCCCTCGCAAGGGCGGGAAACAACAACTTCTTTCCGTGGTCGTCTGCACCTTGTTTTTTTTCGAAGCCGCCCCCTTCCTTTTTCCGTTTTAGCGGGTGGTTTTATTGGATTTACATAAAAAGAATAAAACAGTCTCAATCTTTTTATCTTTTCCACTCATCTTCAATCGCTGAGAATCGCGTGAAAGTCACCAAGACCTCCTCCGATACTTCCGAAAGGGATAACAAGTCCAGAGGTATTTTTAAATAGATGCCGCTTTTTGAAAAAGACCTCTGGACTTGTTATTTTTTTTGCTGCTTGCCGAACTCGCTTTTTCGAGTAAAAAAGCTCTAAAAAATAACTAGAATGCAAATATGACTAAAGAAAAAGCCGATTTTTACGGTGTAAATCTTAAAGTTTATTTTTCTGTTTTTTCTTCCTCGCTCAAAACAACCCCCAAAATCGCTCTTTTTTTTCTAGTTGCTGCTTTTTTGCGATGCAAAAAGCATTCTGTTTTCGAGGTAATTCGTTAGCGATTTTTAAGAAATCGAGAGAGCGGGGCGTGGAGCTTGCTTCTTGAAAATAACAATCGGTTTTTCAAACGCGAAGTAATAAAATCTAAGTTTGGCACATAAAAAGCGTGAAAGGGATGCTTGATTCTACATTTTTATCTATCTTTACTGTTTGAAAGAGATGAGAACGCATTCTTTGCTCTCTTTTGTGCTGCCTTTCGAAGCGTTAGCACACCGAATAAATGATAAGAAAAGAAATGATATATAATGGTTTACAAATGGAATTACGAACCCCACACAACAGAAGAATCAGCCCTCGCTAAAGGGCTTGCGGCAGCGTTGGACATTCATCCTATTTTAGGTCAACTCCTCTTGAACCGAGGCATAACGACCGCGATGGAAGCGAAGCGATTTTTTAGTCCGCGCCTTGAAGATTTGCATGATCCGTTTTTAATGGACGATATGCAAGTAGCCGTAGACCGATTGAACGTAGCGATGGGGCGCAAAGAGCGAGTTATGATATATGGTGATTACGATGTAGATGGGTGTACGGCTGTCGCATTGGTTTATAAGTTTTTACAACAATATTACTCGAACATTGAGTATTACATTCCGGATCGCTACGAAGAAGGGTATGGCGTGTCGCGCAAAGGCATCGATTCTGCTTGCGAAACGGGTGTAAAGTTAATTATCGTGCTCGACTGTGGTATTAAAGCGGTTGACGAAATCGCTTATGCGAAAGAGCAAGGCATCGACTTTATTATTTGCGATCATCACGTGCCCGACGACGTGCTGCCTCCTGCTTATGCCATATTGAACCCGAAGCGTAAGGATTCCTCCTATCCCTATTCGCATTTGTCTGGTTGTGGTGTGGGCTTTAAATTTATGCAAGCTTTTGCACAGAACAACGGCATCGAGTTTAACAAACTGATTCCGCTGCTCGACTTGTGTGCGGTGAGCATCGCTTCGGACATCGTTCCGATAATGGATGAAAACCGAATACTAGCCTATCACGGATTGCGTCAAATAAAGTCGAATCCGAGTGTCGGTCTTCAGGCTATTATCGCTGTATGCGGGTTGGTGGACAAAGAGATTATGATGAACGACATCGTGTTTAAGATAGGTCCACGTATCAATGCTTCGGGGCGTATGCAAAAGGGAAAAGAAGCCGTGTCGTTACTTGTAGAAAAGAACTATATTGCAGCACTTGAAAAAGCGGAGCGCATAGACGAATATAATGATGCGCGCAAGGACTTAGACAAGCAGATGACAGAGGATGCGAACAAAATAGTGGAACAAACAACGGGTTTAGACAACCGTCGCACCATCGTGCTTTATGACGAGGAATGGAGTAAGGGCGTGATAGGCATTGTAGCTTCTCGCCTTACGGAAATCTACTATCGTCCCGCGGTGGTCCTGACTCGTTGCGATGAACTCGCTACGGGATCGGCGCGCTCGGTGTCGGGCTTCGATGTATATAAGGCGGTAGAAAGTTGCCGCGATTTGCTCGAAAACTTTGGCGGGCATACGTATGCGGCGGGCTTGTCGTTGCGTCGTGAAAACGTTGATGAGTTTGCTCGTCGTTTTGAAGCGTACGTGACAAAGCACATTCTTGAAGAACAAACCGAAGCCAGCATTGAGATCGATGCGGAGCTAGACTTTCGCGACATTACGCCTCAGTTTTTCAACGAACTAAAACGATTTAATCCCTACGGACCAGGTAATGAAAAGCCGATGTTTACGACTTCTCGTGTCTATGACTATGGTACCAGTAAAGTGGTCGGCAGAGAGCAAGAGCATATAAAGTTAGAATTGGTTGACAATAAGTCGAACAACATCATGAACGGTATCGCCTTTGGGCAGAGTTCGCAAGTGAGATTTATCAAAAGTCGTTGCGCGTTCGATATTTGTTATTCGATAGAAGAAAACTTGTATAAGCGTGGTGAGTTGCAATTGCAAATAGAAGATATTAAGCCTTCAGGCAAAGAGTAGCTATGGCAGACCTGTATCGTGACATTTTATATCAATATTGGGGTTACGAAGCGTTCCGCGGGATTCAACGTGAAATCATAGAGAGTATCGGTTCGAAGCACGACACGCTAGGCTTGATGCCAACGGGGGGAGGTAAGAGTATCACCTTTCAAGTGCCCGCGATGGCGATGGACGGTGTTTGCATTGTGATTACGCCCTTGATTGCTTTGATGAAAGATCAGGTGAGAAGCTTGAAACAGCGAGGCATTAAGGCGGCGGCCATTTATTCGGGGTTGTCGCATCAAGAAGTGGTGGTGACGCTTGAAAATTGCATTTTTGGTGGAACGAAGTTTTTGTATGTGTCGCCCGAACGGTTAGCCTCAGAACTCTTTATTGCAAAGGTGAAACGTATAAACGTGAGTTTTATTACGGTGGATGAGGCGCATTGTATCTCACAATGGGGGTACGATTTTCGTCCTGCCTACTTGAAAGTAGTAGAGATTCGCAACCTGAAACCAGGTGTGCCGCTATTGGCGCTTACCGCCACCGCCACGCTGTCCGTTATCGATGATATACAAGAACAGCTTGGCTTTAAGGAGAAACGTGTGTTTCGTATGAGTTTTGAGCGAAAGAATCTGGTTTATGTCGTTCGTGAAGTAGAAAACAAGTACGATGAGTTGCTTCATATACTGAATAGCGTGTCTGGTTCGGCGATTGTGTATGTGCGCAGTCGAAAAGGGACAAAGGAAGTGGCCGAATGGCTCTCAGAGAAAAAGATTTCGGCCCTTTATTATCACGCGGGGCTTCATAACGCGGACAAAGACTTGCGTCAACGGATGTGGCAGGACGATGAAGTGCGGGTGATTGTGGCAACGAATGCGTTTGGAATGGGCATAGACAAATCTGATGTGCGAGTGGTTGTGCATCTGGATTTACCCGATTCTCCAGAGGCCTACTTTCAGGAAGCAGGGCGTGGCGGGCGTGATGGACAGGTGGCTTATGCGGTATTACTTTATAATCGAAGTGATCGGACGCGTCTTTCTCGACGTGTTCCCGATACCTTTCCCGATAAGTCTTATATTTGTTCTGTCTACGAGCATTTGGCCTATTATTTTCAGCTGGCTTTGGGGGATGGTTTCAATGTGTCTTATGACTTTCGTCTCAATGATTTTTGCCGTCTCTACAAATTTTTCCCAGTGCCTTTACTCAGTGCTCTTAAAATTTTGATGCGTGCTGGTTATATCGATTTTGTGGAGGAAGAAGATCATTATTCGCGCTTGATTTTTACGGTGCTGCGCGATGAATTATATCAGTTAAAACATTCGAACTTTAATTGCGATCAAGTTATACAAACCGTGTTACGCAGTTATTCGGGGCTATTTAGCGACTATGTTTTTATAGACGAAGCCGACATAGCCCAGCGCACGGGGCTATCGCAGCAGCAAGTTTACGAAACGCTTAAAGGTTTATCGCAACAACGTATTCTGCACTACGTGCCTCGTCGGAAAATGGCGTGTATCACGTATTTAACGCGTAGAGTAAAAGAAGAGAACGTTGTCCTATCGCCTCAAATCTACGAAGAGCGCAAAGAACAATACCAACAGCGTATTGCTGCGATGCAACATTATGCAGAAAGCACAGATCATTGTCGCAGTCGTTTGTTGTTGGAATACTTTGGTGAAACAGACAGTTCTAATTGTATGAAATGCGATGTTTGTTTAGAGGAACATCGTAGTGGGTTACGGCAAGGCGGATACACGGAGGTTGCGCAACGGGTTGCTCGTCTGCTGTCGGATGGGAAAGAACATACGCACGAAGAAATGATAAAACTTTATACAGAGGAGCTCAACGTAAGTCGCGAGGATTTTAATAAAGCGATCGCGTATCTGGTGCACGAAGAGGAGATCTACTTAAATAACAACTTATTTTCAGCATCGCGGCATCTTTGTTGTTAAAGAAGTGTCCTAAATAAATTAAAAATAGTATTTTTGTCATCAAATAAAGAGAAACCCATAAAAAACAAGGATCATGGAACAAATAAGTAACGACCACTTACAAGTGAAAATTTCGCAAAATGGCGCAGAACTAAAGAGTATAACAGGATTACATACGCACACAGAATATTTATGGCAAGCAGACCCTGCTTATTGGGAGCGCTCCAGTCCCATTCTTTTTCCGATTGTGGGTAGCTTATGGCAAGGAGAAGCTCATATTGATGGACAGGCCTTCAAATTACCGAAGCATGGCTTTGTGTCGCTCGCAAAGTTCCTTTGCATTGAGCATACAGAAACCTTCGTAAAATATCGCTTTACGGAAAACAAAGAGACACTTCATGTTTTTCCCTTCCCTTTCACATTGGAAACAAGTTTCTCTTTATGTGGTAACCGTGTAGAAGTAGAATGGACGGTTCTCAATACAGGTTTAAAACCATTACCATTCAACTTGGGTGGACACCCAGGCATCAACTATCCAAACTTTAAAGCAGAGGACGAAGTGAGAGGTTATTTGTCGTTTGATACGGCTGAGCCTCTTGAATGCGCTACGGTAGGGGCGAGTGGCTGTATTGCATCAGAACGATATTTACTTCCTTCTACCAACGGAATGACACCGATTACAGATGATTTATTCAAAGTAGATACGGTGATCATAGACCGCCACCAAACAAAAAGCGTAACCCTTAACCAAATGAACAAAAAACCTTACGTGACACTTTGTAGCAATGCACCGTGCTCTCTTATTTGGTCGCCTTATGGCAAAAAGTCTCCTTTTGTTTGCCTAGAACCTTGGTATGGACTTTGTGATGCTGAAAATTATACAGGCGAATTTGCAGACAGACCTTATACGAACGTCATAGAACCAGGTAAAAGTTTGACGGTTGGCTACTCGCTAACGATGCACAATGAGATGGACGAGCTTTAAAGAATACACATCAATAACAAACCGTTATACGGTAAGAAACGAAAAAAAATGAATAAACAGACCTTTCTACTATTGCTAGGCATTACGTTGCTTAGCTTTAGTTCTTGTGTTTCAAATAAAGAAATGACTTATATACAGGGTGTTGATGCTATTTATGCGACACCGAAAGAAATTCAAAAAGATTATGGATTGGTGATTCAGCCCGATGATCAATTGGCCATTTCTGTAAATAGTAAAGATGTAGAGCTTCTTAAGCCATTTAATAATCTTACGCTAATAGGCGGAGGGTCAACAGGAATGGGAGGTGGTAATACGATCAATACAACCTCGGGCATTTCTTATTTTTATGTGGATAAAAATGGAGTCATTGATTTTCCTATCTTTGGAAAGATGAAAGTGGGAGGTAAAACGGTCAATGAGGTCTCCGATCAGATACAAAAACAGATGATGAACGAAGGGCACATCAAAGATGTTACGGTCTCTACTAAAATTATGAGTTTCAAAGTTACCGTTCTTGGTGATGTGCGTAACCCTGGTACACAAAGTTATACAGGTGAGCGACTTACCTTGCTCGAAGCCTTAGGACGTGCTGGAGATCTCAATAGTTCGGCGATTCGTACAAAAGTGCTTGTGATTCGCGAAGAAAATAGCAAACGCGTTTCTTATAAGGTCGACTTGACGATACCCGAAAGCGTCTTCAAATCGCCCGCTTACTATATGCAACAGAATGATTTAGTTTATGTGGAGTCCAATAAATCCGTAAAAGTAAAGGGTAGTACTAGTTACACCTACCTATCTGTATCGGGAACGCTTGTTGGTATAGCCGCCTCTATCACTTCTT
Organism: Bacteroidaceae bacterium; assembly: GCA_036652575.1. Classification (GTDB taxonomy): domain Bacteria; phylum Bacteroidota; class Bacteroidia; order Bacteroidales; family Bacteroidaceae; genus Alloprevotella. Next base: position 10,619 of record JAVVVP010000023.1, on the reverse strand, counting down.
TAATTATAGCTTTATCAAAATAACAACTATGAACAACGAAAATAATATTATAGAGAAAAGGGAAGAAGACTTAGATCTGATCTCGTTACTTTACATCATCTTACGCATTGTTCTGAAGAATTGGAAATGGTTTGTTCTTTCTATTGTTGTTTGTCTGGGCATTACGGTTCTTTACCTGATGAAGCAACCTCGCATCTATCAACGTTATACCGTAATGATGACGGAGGACGATGGAAATAGCAATGGAAAATTCTCTTCACGTATGTCGAGGTCGAATAGTGGTATGAGTGCCCTGATGAGTTTGAATGGTGTGTCAGCGGGTGATAATATGCAAAACGAAATATACATATTGCAATCCTATAAGTTGATTTCTAAAGTGGTAGAAACGTTGCACCTCGACGAGACCTATACGATACAAAAAGGTTTGCGCACAGACTTGCTCTATAAAGAAAAGCCCTTTGAGATAGAATTTCTTAGTCCTTACTTTAAAACGGTACGTTTCAACGTGGAGCTCCTCTCGAATTCCCGTTGCCGGATTAGCAATATCAAAGGAATTATCGGTCAAGAATCCTTTACTGCAGACTATTCGTTGGATACATCTGTTAAAACCCCCGTGGGTAACCTTGTCATACGCAAAAATCCTAAAGCCTTCCGATTTATAGGAAAGACCATCACGGTGACACGATATAATATAGAGAATGCGACAGCGTCCTATATCGGTGCCATCAATGCCAGTGAAGTGGACAAGGAAAGTTCACTCATCAAAATAACGTGCAGTGACACGAGTATCGAGCGTGCAGATGATATTCTGAACACGTTGCTCACCCTCTATAAAAAGAATATCATAGATGGCAAAAATCGCATTGCTGAAAATACGGAGCGATTCGTTGAAAGCCGAATCAAATTAATTGGAGACGAATTAAGTACGGTAGAAGGTAATCTTGCGTCCTTTAAAAGAACCAACAAGATTGTGAATGTGGAGAAAGCAGCCGACGCTTTTATAACGGAAAGCTCTACAAATCGTCAGAACATTCTGAAATTAGAAACGCAAAAAAGCGTATTACAATATCTAAAAGAATACCTTAAGGACACCTCTAAGAATAGCAACGACCTCATCCCGATGCTGGGTGGAATGGGTGATGTAAGCATTCAGACGCAAATTGCTGGATACAATGAACTCTTGTTGCAACGCAACCGATTGATAGACAACTCGAGTGAGAGCAATTTGGTGATTAAAGATATGGATCGCAATTTATCATCCATGCGAAATGCCATCCGTTCTTCGCTTCAAAATTGCTTGAGTACGACTGCTGTTCAACTTGAACAAGCTCGTGGCGTAGAAGGCGGACTGAGCGCTACGATGTCGGAAGTTCCAGAAAAAGAAAGAAATGCGCTAGATATAGCTCGCCAACAAGCGATAAAAGAAGCCCTCTACACCTATCTATTGAATAAGCGAGAAGAGGTAGCAATGCAACTTTCTATAAACGAAGCCAACGTACGTATTGTGGAAGATCCCATTGGCTCTCGTTTCCCTGTTTCCCCTCGCAAATCGTTGGTTTTGCTGGTAGGATTTATTATCGGTATTCTTCTTCCTTCTTTGATCTTTTGGGCTAAAGAGATGCTTCAAACAGTGGTGCGAGGGCGTAAAGATGTAGAGGCGGCTACCACGATTCCTATTATTGGAGAAATACCACAATGGGAGAATGAAAAGGATACCGAGATCATTACAGGAAAGTCAAAGCATGATTATGTGATTGCAGATGCCTTTCGTATGGTGCGCTATAGCATCAATTTTATGAAGAAAGACACGCAGGTTATAATGCTTACGTCTACGACTCCAGGTCAAGGCAAGAGTTTTATTTCTAGAAATTTAGCAGCGATTTTGGGGATGGCGGATAAGCGTATCCTTCTTATTGATGCCGACATTCGTAAACAAACTCAAAGTAATATATTGCATAGAGGAAAGGGTTTGACCTCTTATTTATCAGAAGACGAAACCGACATGCGTAAACTGATAACGCACAATATTATAGGCGAGAATGTGGACTTTATGCCTGCGGGAATTATTCCTCCCAACCCCGCCGAATTGTTGATGAGTGAGAAGCTTGAAACGCTGATAACAGATTTACGTCAACAGTACGATTATATTGTGATAGACACAACGCCTGCCGTACTTGTGGCGGATGCAAATATTGTCAATCGGGTAGTTGACCTTACGATTTATGTGATACGTGTAAATATAGAAAATCGTCGTTTCTTACCTATTCTGGAGAAATTCTATCAAGAAAAGAAGTTTAAAAATCTTTGTGTCCTTATAAACGGGAGTGTCCTAAA
>JAVVVP010000023.1:0-8185 GCA_036652575.1 Bacteroidaceae bacterium | reverse complement strand
GGAAAAAGGGGAAAAAGGAAGCAAAATAAACTTCTTACTTGGTTAAAACAAAAAGCCATAGGCAATAAAATATACCATCATTGATAGATCTTCTTTTCGCGTGAAAACTAAAAACCGAATACATAAATCGATAGAGTGTGCCATTGGCGCACTCTATGTGTTTATAACCCTCGTGATCGGTGGCGCTACGTTTGTTGAAAAAGGGTGGGGCATGGTGATGGCAAATGCCCTTGTTTATGATACACCTTGGTTTGTTGCTGCTTGGGTTTTGCTCACCTTGTTTAGTCTGGTTTATATGTTTCGTCAGCAACTTTATAAGCGTAAATGGCTCTTTCTGCTTCATTTGTCTTTTGTCGTGATTCTTTTAGGAGCCTTCCTTACCCATCTTACAGCGATAAAGGGATCGATGCATTTGCGAGAAGGAGAAAGTAGTAATTTTATGATCGGTAAGGGAAATCAAGTGATTTATTTGCCCTTTGCTTTGCGTTTAGATAGTTTTCGTGTCGTGCGGCATCTTAATAGTAATGCTCCCGCCAACTATGTTAGTACTCTAAGTGTGATTACATCCAAAACCCATAAAGCAGGAATCACTTACGAGGAGGCATCGTGTGTTGTGTCGATGAATCATATTTTTAAACAACAGGGTTATCGAATATACCAGACTTCATACGATAGCGATGAGCAAGGTACCTTGCTGTCTGTGTATCGAGACCCTTGGGGCATTGGGTTGAGCTATGCGGGATACGCTTTATTCCTTCTTTCGTTTCTTGGTTTTATGTTGAATGGCAGAGGACATTTTCGTCTTTTATTAAAAAAGTTAGGCCAACCAATGATGGTTCTCTTTTTACTCCATTCGATTACAAGTTGCTCTTTTCATACAGAACTAAAGCAGCTTTACATGGATGCTTCTATCATACCTTTATGGCTTTTTCGTGTCGCTCTTTGTTTGGGTGTGGTGGGCTTTGTGGTGTGTACCAGGAATACGTTACGAGGAGAAAGAAGCGCATCGAAAAGCTTAAAACTATTACGAGGTTTTCTATTTATCTTTTTCCTTTTACTCACGTATCATATCGCGTTACGTACGCTTATGAGTGGTAGGTTGCCCTTTGGAAATGGTTATGAAACGATGCTTTCTACCGCTTGGTGCGTGATGCTTACCGCCCTCGTCTTGGCTCGTCGCACGAGATGGGCGATAGCTTTTGGACTGCTACTTTCAGGTTTCTGTTTACTTGTTTCTACGCTACGTGTGATGAATCCAGAAATCGCGCCATTGGTGCCCGTACTCTCCTCTTCGCTTCTTTCTATCCACGTGTCCGTTATCATGATGGCGTATGCCTTATTGGGCTTTACCAGTTTGAGTAGTGGTACTGCGTTGTTGTTATGGCGTTTTAAGGGAGGAAAACAAAATGCTTCTTCGCTGATGCTTCTTTGTAAAGTGTTACTCTATCCAGCACTTTTGTTATTGGGCGTGGGCATCTTTGTTGGGGCGGTGTGGGCGAATGTTTCTTGGGGAACCTATTGGAGTTGGGACCCCAAAGAAGTGTGGGCGCTTATCACTTTTATGGTCTATAGTGTCATCATGCATGAAGCGTCAATGCCTTGGCTTTCTCGTCCATTACCCTTTCATTTCTATCTACTTATGGCTTTCTTTACGGTCTTGATGACCTATTTCGGAGTGAACTACTTTCTTGGAGGTCTGCATTCTTATGGAAATTAAGAGATGATGTTTCCAATTTGTCTAACGAAATAGAGCTATTTCTTATTTGTAAATGCTATCTTTGTAGGTAATAAAACGAAATATTGGCAAGGCATGATAAAAAACATAGTGTTCGACTTTGGAGGTGTAATTGTAAATCTCGACCGGGAACGAGCGATCCGTACGTTTGTTGAAATGGGGGTAACCGATGCTGCTAGCTTATTGGATCCATACCATCAGCATGGGGTTTTTCTTGAAGTAGAGAATGGAAATTGCAACGCTACTGAATTTTGTGAAAAGCTAAGTACTCTTTATAAGCGAGAGATTACAGATGCCGATGCCGAAAGAGGTTGGCTTTCTTTTATGGATGGTGTACCCCAAAAGCGTTTAGCATTAATTCAGGAGTTACGTAAAACCTATAACGTCTATGTGCTGAGTAATATCAACCCCTTCGTAATGAGGTGGGTACATAGTGATGAATTTTCAGAAGACGGACATCCCTTAGATGATTACGTAGATCGCATTTTTACCTCTTATGAAATAAAAAAGATGAAACCTCATCGTGAGATTTTTGATTATATGATTGCGCAAACAGGACTTCGCCCCGAAGAAAGTGTCTTTTTAGACGATGGTCCCAAAAATGTGGAAGCGGCACGAGCTTTAGGCTTTCATACGTTTCAACCGATCAATAAAGAAGATTGGACAGATGCATTTTGCCGTATGCTCGCAACACTCTAAAACAGATTCAAAAGCCTTTAATAGATGAAAAAACTTAAAGTAACCGAGCTGAATCGCATTACGGTAGAAGCTTTTAAGGACGCTCACAAGCTTCCTCTTACCATGGTTCTTGATGATATACGCAGTTTACATAATGTGGGTTCGGTATTTCGTACCGCCGATGCGTTCCGTATAGAACGAATTATGCTCTGTGGCATTACGGCTCAACCCCCTATGCCCGAGATTCATAAAACAGCTCTTGGGGCAGAAGATTCCGTAAGTTGGCAATTTATTCCCGATGCCGTGGAAGCCGTAGAGGCGTTAAAAGTTCAGGGCTATACAGTGCTTGCCGTAGAGCAAGTGGTTGGTTCTGAAAAGCTGGATAAGATTACATTTGACCCCACTAAAAAGTATGCGTTCGTGATGGGAAACGAAGTAAAAGGCGTTCAGCAGTCTGTTGTAGACGTATGCCATGGAAGTCTTGAAATTCCGCAATATGGCACAAAGCATTCCTTAAACGTGAGTGTGACGGCAGGCATTGTGATGTGGGAGTTTTGCAAACAAGTAGCTGCTACCTCTTTTATTCCCGAAAAGCGGTAGCCTAGAGGGTTCGAGGAACGCCTGGGTTTTGATTCTCATAAAAGGTGGCGTTACGTTTTGCTTATGGTGCGGTGGTTGAGGCTTTTTCTTCCTCTTCTTGGGTAGACTCTTTGCGCAGCGCGTCAGCTTTGAGGTTTCCTTTTTCATCAAATAAACCGTACGTGGTACGTAGCACGCGGAACTCGGTGCGGCGATTGAGCGCATTGCAGGCTTCTTGTTCTTGCTCGTTCTGTTTTTTGATGTATGCCTCAGAAAGCGTATCGCCAACATGGAGGAATGGATACGTTTCCGTAAGTTTTTTGGTTATAATCTTTGGTTTGCTCTCACCATATCCTTTTGCTGTTAAACGAGCGGCGGTGATGCCGTTGGTTATTAAATAGTTTACAACGGTTTCGCTACGACGTTGTGATAATCGTTCATTGTATAGATCGTTTCCGCGATAGTCACAGTGTGCGGATAGTTCTATGGTTACGTTGGGATTTTCCTTAAGTAGTATGACAAGGCGGTCGAGTGCTGCTCGTGAATCATCGGTAAGGGTTGCTTTGTCGAACTCATAGAACACATTACGTACCAATACGGGGGCTGTAATACTTGGCAAAGGAAATTGGAGGGTGTATTCGGTAGTTTCTTTAACGGAATCTACTCGTAGTTCGTTGCGATAATTTAAATAGCCCTTGCAGGTAGCGAGCATCACGTAATTCACTCCTGGATGGATCATCTGTTCAAATGACCCATCTCCTTTTACATTCGTTTTTAGATTCGTTCCATCGTTTCCGACCATATAGACTATAGCGTTTGTGAGTTCATAACCGTCTTGTTCATAAACCCAACCTTTTACCGTTTGTATCACTTCAGGGCAGGAAAAACTGTATATTTTATCCCAACCGCGTCCGTTGCCACGGTTGGATGAGAAGTACCCGCGATTGTGTAATCCTTCAAAGGTCATACCGAAATCATCGCCAGCGGAGTTCATCGGATAGGGCAGATGTATCACTCGCCAATGATGGCTGATTGTATCTTGATGAGCGCAGTAGAGGTCTAGTCCACCAGCACTAGCTCTACCGTTGGTTGAAAAATAGAGTTCTCCGTTAGGTCGGAAGGTCGGGAACATTTCGTTTCCTTCTGTATTGATTTCTGCTCCTAAATTTTCTACAGCTCCAAAGCCGTGAGAGGTGAGAGGTGCTCTCCAGAGGTCGGTTCCACCTTGTCCGCCAGGCATATCTGAAACAAAATAGAGCCACGCCCCATCGGGAGATAAGGCAGGATGAGCAAATGAGGAGAGTGTGTCTTTTGCGAGGTCGCATACGGTTGGTTTTGCCCATGAGGCATCCGAACGTGTAGATTGCCATATTTCGGCTGTACGAGGATATTGAGGATCTGTTCGGCATACGGTGAGATACATTGTTTTCCCATCTGTAGTAAAAGCACAAGCTCCTTCATCGAAAGGGGTGTTGAGGTCTCCCTCTATTTCTTCTGCTTGTTTCCATTTGCCTTTCTCGTCTTTTTTGATGACGAAAATATCTCCGCTTTTCATTCCTGTGATACCGTTTTCTTCGTTTCCTTTTGCTTGTGGACGGGTAGAGGTGAAGTAGATTTGGTCCTCTCCTAGTATCACGGGACAATAATCTGCCCGTCGGGAACTGAACATTTGTTCTTCTTTTATGGTATAAAGAGACCCTTCTGCTTTCCATTTCGGTGCTGCGGAACAAGACGCTGCACCTTGAATCGCGAGAAGGTTTCCTACGTGCTGTTCGAGGTATTTTCGATAGCTCTTTTCTGCGTTTTTATAATCACCTTCAGAACGTTGCATTTCGCCCAGATAAAAGTAAGTTGTGGTGTCGATATAATCATATCTCACGGCATTTTGATAGGCCCCCATGGCTTTTGCGGTATAGTTAATACGGCGATTGCAATCCGCTACTTTATAGGCTATTTCTCCCCGTTTAGGACGTTGCTTCGGTGGCACTTTTGTGTACGCTTTTTTGTATTCGAGGCTGGCTTCATAGTATTCGCCTATGGCATAGGAGCGGTCGCCTCGTTTCATATTCATATCAGGGCCACATGATACAAATGTAACGAGCATAAGGACGATCAACGTGAGATACTTCTTCATAATTATATAGATAACGCATTGCGCGTCATTTTATTGTTTGATAGGGGAACGAAAGGTACAGCCGTTTTTCCATTCTGAGCAACCATAGGCGGTTTTCCCTTTTATTATTTTCCCTTTTCCGCAGAGGGGACACGTAGTTCCTTCCACGACTGCATTTGTAGACTTTTCTTTCTTTGGTTTCGCTTCTTGGGAGGTCGTTTTTCGTGCGGTTTTTTTCTTTTCTTCTTCTGCCGCAGTTGCGGTAACGTAACGATGAGATGTGTCGTTGATTACTTCGCACACCATTTGGCGAACCATCTCTTTTAGTTCTTCAAGGAATAGATGTGCATCATATTCTTTTCGTTCTATTTCGCGCAATTTTTTCTCCCAAATACCCGTTAGTTCTGCACTCTTTAGTAGTTCTTGATTGATAATGCCGATGAGTTCCACTCCTGTCGTCGTGGCCAGAAGATTCTTGCGCTCTTTGCGAATGTATCGTCTGCGGAAAAGGGTTTCGATAATCGCTGCACGAGTAGAAGGACGGCCAATCCCATTTTCTTTTAGGGCATCCCGCAATTCTTCTTTATCCACCATCTTACCAGCTGTTTCCATGGCTCGCAACAGCGTGGCTTCGGTATGAAGTTTGGGTGGTTGCGTCCATTTTTGTGCAAGGTCGGGGAGGTGAGGCCCTGTTTCACCTTTTATAAAGGTGGGCAAGGTGCGTTCTGGATCACTTTCAGTGCGTTCGTCCTCTTTTTCCTCATTTGTATTTTGTGAAAAAACCACTCGCCAACCAGGATCGAGTATTTGCTTTCCTGTAACTTTAAATTCTACTTCATTGGCTTTTCCTAGCACGGTTGTGGTGGAGAATATACAATCATCGTAGAACGCTGCAATAAAGCGGCGGGTGACGAGGTCGTATACGTTACGCTCGTCTTCTGTAAGATTCATTACGTATACGCCCGTTGGTATAATGGCGTGGTGGTCTGTCACTTTCGATGAATCGAATACTTTTTTGCTCTTTTTGAGTTTCTTTCCTTTTAGGGGTGTGAAGAGCAGGTAGTAATCTTTTAATCCATTGAGTATACCTCCGCATTTTGGATAAATATCATCACTAAGGAACGTGGTATCTACGCGGGGATAGGTGGTTGCTTTCTTTTCGTAAAGGCTCTGAATGATTTGCAACGTGCGCTCTGCAGAGTAGCCATGTTTTTTATTACATTCTACTTGGAGTGAAGTCAAATCAAAGAGGCGTGGTGGAGCTTCTGTTCCTTTCTTTGCAGAAATATGGGTGACTTGAAACTCGCTATCTTTCACCTGCAAGAGGAACTCTCTACCTTCGGTTTCGTTGGAAAATTTACCTTTGGTCGCCGTAAAAATGGTATCGCGATAACGGGTGGTAAGCACCCAATAGGCTTCGGGGATAAAGTTCTCAATTTCTTGTTGCCGACGAACAATCAGGGCTAGCGTAGGGGTTTGCACACGTCCAACAGACAGCGGTGTAGCGCCTCGTTGCCCGTATTTCATAGTGTACAGACGTGTTGCATTCATCCCGAGTAACCAGTCTCCAATGGATCTACTTAGTCCTGCTTCATATAAACTTTGATATTCTTCTTGTGGCTTCAGAGTTCCAAATCCTTCGCGTATTGCTTCTTCGGTAAGCGATGAAATCCACAATCGTTGTACAGGGCATTTTGCCCCTGCTTTTTGCATAACCCATCGTTGGATTAGTTCACCTTCTTGTCCTGCATCTCCGCAATTGACAATGCTGTCCGCTTGTATCATAAGCGTTTCGATGGTGTGGAATTGTTTTTTGATACCTTTATCGTTTTTAAGACGAATGCCAAAGTGAGGGGGAATCATGGGGAGCATTTCCAATCGCCAACTTTTCCAAAGGGGGGTATAGTCCTCTGGCAATTTGAGTTCACAGAGATGCCCGAAGGTCCATGTTACCTGATATCCATTCCCTTCCATATATCCATCACGTTGTGACGTTGCCCCCAACACGCGGGCAATGTCTTTCGCAACACTAGGTTTCTCGGCTATGCAAACTATCATATCTTTTTGTCCTATCGTTCTTTAATATTTAATCTTATCATAATGAATACCCCAATCTCTTGCCATCGAAACTTACGCCAAGGTTACAGAGAAAGGTAGCAAGAAAGCCCTCGTTAATCAGGTTGGTTGGCGTGTCTGCTTTGAAGGAACCATCATCGAATAGTAGCCATAGATAGTCAGCGGCTTGTAAAGCAAGTTCTATATCATGCGTAGAGATTAAAATAGCTTTTCCTTCATCATGGGCTAAGTTTTGCAGCATACGTATCAATTCGAGTTTGCTTCGGAAATCAAGAAAAGCAGTGGGTTCGTCAAGCAGAATAATTGGTGTTCCCTGAGCCAATACTTTCGCGATAAGCATTTTTTGACGTTCTCCATCGCTGAGCGTTGATACGAGCCTTTTTGCTAAAGGTTGTGCCCCAACGCTATCCAATGCCTTCTTTATCTGCTGTTCATCCGTACGGTTTGTGATACCTAAGAAGCCTGTATGTGGCATTCTTCCCATGCTCACGAGGTCATAGCCCGTCATATTCGTGTCGGCAAGTCGTTCGGTAAGTACGACCCCAATAAAGTGTGCCAACTCATTTTTTGAATATTGGTTAATGGCTTTGTCTTGAAGTATAATATGCCCATTGATGGGAGGGATAAAGCTTGATATGGTGCGAAAGAGCGTGCTTTTTCCAGCTCCGTTACTACCCAACAGACAGACTAATTTGCCTTGCTCTAGTGATGCATCAATACCTCGTGTCACAACTTTTGGATTGCTATGCGAGGTGTACCCTGTCGTAAGGGATGATAAAGATAATAGATGGCTCATATAGTGCAAAGGTAACACTTACGAATGAAAAGAATCTCAAAATCGTTGAATAAATACTTTCCATCCTTTGATAAAATGGAAAAACCTTCTCCTTTTGAACTGAAAAGTCTCTTTAGAAATTTTCAAAAGAGGTCTTCTCGCAAATAATTACTGTATTTTCCACGCGCCAAGGGTTCGGGTTGTCGTGTCAAAGTTGATGCCAATTTTC
>JAVVVP010000022.1:0-33476 GCA_036652575.1 Bacteroidaceae bacterium | reverse complement strand
AGGCACTAGAAAAAGTGCCTAAAATTAGGGGTACGCCCTAAATTGAGTACTAACGCCAATAGTTAATAAATCCCTGAAATTTTAACTCAACAGGTTTAGGCACTAGAAAAAGTGCCTAAAATTAGGGGTACGCCCTAAATTGAGTACTAACTTCACTGCGCTATCCGCTGCTCATTTTTGTAGCATTGGTTGTCATGAGTCTGATTTGTTCGTATTTAGTAAATGCAATATGTGATTTGCCACCATTCGTAATAGATAAATGTCAAAAGTTAAAATAATCCGTTCCTGCACAGTACCGATGTCATTGGTGTTCGTGAAAGATATGTTGTCCGACCTTAAGAAAGTGTATGAGGTAGTGTTGCTCTCATCATCGGGACCCGAATGGGAAGAGGTGCGTAAACAGCATCCTGATGTAAAGTGTATAGAGTTAAATATGGAACGTCGCATATCGTTCACCAAAGACCTGAAGTCATTGTGGAAGTTGTGGCGCACATTCAGCAGGGAGAAACCTCGGATGGTGCACTCAATGACTCCGAAAGCTGGATTGCTTTGTATGATGGCGGCACGACTAGCAGGTGTACCAGTACGTGTACATACATTTACAGGGTTGGTATTTTCTACTTCTGTAGGGATGAAAAGGAAAATCCTGATGTTCACAGATTGGCTAACTTGTGCATGTGCCACTCATATCATTCCAGAAGGAAAGGGTGTTATGGATGATCTACAGGCGCATATCACTAAGAAGCCAATGAAAGTGCTTGGCTATGGCAATGTAAAAGGTGTTGACTTGGTGGGCTTTAGCCGTAGCCCTGAGATTATGGAAGCTGCAAAGGCTATTCGCAAAGATGAAATATTTACATTTATCTTCGTGGGACGTATCGTTGGTGACAAGGGAATGAACGAACTTATGGAGGTTATGGAAAGATTAAAGAACGAGCATGTTAACTGTAGATTGCTTATCATTGGAAGATATGAGGAAAATCTGGATCCTGTGAAACCAGTAACATTGGAAAGAATAAAAAGCAATCCTATCATAGATTCATTTGGCGAGAAGTTTGGGGATGAATTGTTAGCTTATTATGCTGCAAGTGACTGTTTTGTATTTCCTAGTTATCGAGAAGGATTTCCGAATACAGTGATGGAGGCTGGCGCAATGGGAATACCATCAATTGTAACTGACATTAATGGTTCTCGTGAAATTATCAGTGATGGTAAAAATGGTCTCATCGTCCCATCTAAGAATGTGGAAGCTCTGTATGACGCAATGAAACGCATTATTGAAGATGAACCCTATAGAAAAAAAATGGCTAAAAATGCACGACCAATGATCGAATCGAGATTTGAACAAAGATTTGTACGTAAATGCCTAATGGATTTCTATGACGAAATAATGTATTAGATTATGTATAAATATTTTTTTAAACGTGTTTTTGACTTCACGCTAGCTTTAATAGCTCTGATTTTCTTATCTCCTATTCTTGCTGTGGTAACTATCTGGTTACACTTTGCAAATAAAGGTGCTGGAGCATTCTTTACTCAGGAGCGTCCAGGACTACATGGAAAGATATTTCGTGTGATAAAATATAAAACCATGACCGACGAACGTGATGCTGATGGGAATTTATTACCAGATGCAATTCGTCTTACAAAAGTTGGACGTTTTGTTCGTTCCACTTCTATGGATGAATTACCACAACTCGTAAATGTGCTTAAAGGTGATATGTCATTGATTGGTCCGCGCCCGTTGCTGGTGCAATATCTACCCTTGTATAGCAAAGAACAAGCACGCCGGCATGAAGTTCGGCCGGGCATTACGGGCTGGGCACAATGCAATGGACGTAACGCTATTTCGTGGACAAAGAAATTTGAATTAGATGTGTGGTATGTAGATCATTGTAGTTTACAGTTAGATATAAAAATAATATTCACAACACTAAAAAAAGTTTTTGTCCGTGAGGGAATCTCGCAAGAGGGACAAAGTACAATAGAAGCTTTTGATGGAAATAACTAGAAAGAATGTATTTATATGGTGCTAGCGGTCACGCTAAAGTTATAATGGATATTTTAAAAGCATCAAATATAACTATTGATGCTTTGATTGATGATAATATAGAATTGACAAATGTATTAGGAATCAAAGTCCTTCATGAACAAATAGATTGTTCACCTTTGATTATCAGTATTGGTGGAAATTTTATTCGTAAACGTATCGCAGAAAGCTTGAATGTTGCATTTGGGACGGCTATTCATCCTACAGCTATCATTTCTGAATATGCAACAATTCATGTTGGGTCTGTTGTTATGCAAGGAGCCATTATTCAGTCTTGCACAACAATAGGAAAGCATTGCATCGTCAATACGGGAGCATCCGTTGATCACGAATGCGTGATAGAAGACTATGTACACATCTCCCCTCATGCCACTTTGTGCGGAAATGTTGTGATTGGCGAAGGGACATGGATTGGTGCAGGAGCTACCATTATACAGGGTGTAAAGATAGGGAAATGGTGCATTATAGGGGCTGGTTCTATCGTAACGAAAGACATTCCAGATGGTGTTTTAGCTGTTGGAAATAGATGTAAAGTAATTAAACAAATAACGAATTTATAAATTATCCATATAGAATGAACAAGCGTATTTATCTTTGTTTAGCTCACATGGGCAGCAAGGAACAAGAATTTATTAAAGAGGCTTTTGATACAAATTGGGTTGTACCTTTAGGGCCTAATGTAAATGCTTTCGAAGACAAATTGAAAACATTTATCGGTGAGCAAAAAGAAGTGGTAGCTCTTTCGGCTGGTACGGCAGCCATCCATTTGGCTTTGTTGCAAATGGGGGTATCGCAAGGCGACGAGGTGATTTGTCAGTCTTTTACGTTCTGCGCCTCTGTGAACCCTGCTACTTACTTGGGCGCAATACCTGTGTTTGTAGATTCGGAAGAGGATACTTGGAATATGTCGCCTACGTTACTCGAAGAAGCGATAAAAGACAGAATCGCGAAAACAGGACGTAAACCAAAAGCTATTATCCCTGTACATTTATACGGTATGCCCGCTAAAATGGACGAACTTTGTGCTATCGCAACAAAATATGAGATTCCTATCATGGAGGATGCTGCCGAAGCGTTTGGCTCTGAATATAAAGGGCGGAAGTGCGGAACCTTCGGACTCTTTGGTGCGTTGAGCTTTAATGGGAACAAGATGATTACAACTTCTGGAGGTGGCGCTTTGATTGTGCCAAACGAAGAAGCGAAGAAAAAGACCATGTTCTATGCGACACAAGCTCGTGAACCTTTTCCATACTATCAGCATGAAGAGATTGGTTATAACTATCGAATGAGTAACATTTGTGCGGGTATAGGACGAGGACAGATGTTCCTAGCCGATGAGCATATTGCACACCATCGCCATATTCATGCGCTTTATGAAGCGGCTTTTGCAACGATAGAGGGCATAGAATTGAAATCAAATCCTTCTGACGACTTTAATGCCAATTATTGGCTTTGTACTATTTTGATAGACAAAGAAAAAACAGGATTTGACTATGAAGAACTTCGGCAGGCGTTAGACAAACAAGGCATTGAGACGCGTCCATTATGGAAACCTATGCACTTGCAACCTGTGTTTGCAAAGAATCCTCGTTACGTAGATGGCACCGCTGAAAAGTTGTTTAATAGGGGGCTGTGTCTTCCAGCTGGTCCTTACGTGTCGGATGAAGATGTGGCTTATCTTGTGAACGAAATCAAGAATAACATACACGTGTCGTAATCGTCCTTGTTTGCTATAGTAGCTCTCGACTTACTTCTACACGTATTGCATGGGGAACTCCCTGACGCATCAACCGTCCGCAGCACCGCTCTATCCAGCGTGCTACGGACGGTTGATGCGTTATTTCTTTTCTCTGTTTTTGTGAATCTTAAAATTCACATTGCGCATTTGGCGTTGTATCTCTTTTTGGCGTTGCAGTAGATAAGACGAAGGCTTTGAAGAATCGAAGCGAAGAGGATTGGGCAGCGTGGCCGCGATTAACGCACATTGCTTACGCGATAGATCTTGTGCTGTAGAATGAAAATGAAGTTGTGCGACAGCTTCTGCACCATAAATGCCCTCTCCCATTTCTATGGAATTAAGATAGACTTCCATGATGCGCTCTTTGCTCCAAATCAATTCGATTAAAGCGGTGAAATAAACTTCAAAACCTTTGCGCACCCACGAACTTGTAGGCCAAAGAAACACATTTTTTGCGGTCTGCTGACTAATTGTGCTCCCGCCTCTGTTTCGCTTGCCATTGATACGCTCACCTACGGCATTCACTATTTCTTTGAAGTCGAAACCATGATGCTGAAGAAAACGCTGATCCTCCGAAGCCATTACGGCAACAGGAAGAGATGGGGCTATACTCTGAATCGGGACCCAATGATGCCGAAGTTTGATCTTTTCGCCCCGCATTACTTGTTGACCACAACGAATCACCATTAAGGGTGTAACGGGTACGGGTAACCAACGATAAACAACCACTGCGAGGAGGGTGGACACGAAGAAAAAAATAACAAGACAACGTAAAAAATAAAGAAACGTTGTACAGAAAAGTTTGATTTTTGAGTTCACAATAAGTTTAAAATCTTTTGACAAAATAAAAAGTATCTCTGCTTAGAAAGTCTTACGACCGTAAAAGCAGAGATACTCTTATAAACTAAAAAAGAGGGTTATTGCAACGTGCCATTGTTGGCAGATTTTATCATGTTTTCGCTAGCATACATGTAAATCTCTACACGACGATTTTGCGCTTGACCTTCTCTTGTGGCATTCGTTGCAATGGGCTCTGTAGATCCTTTGCCTAACACTTCCTTTGTTTGAACAGAAGATACGCCACACTGATTTAAGTAAGACTGAACAGCCTGCGCACGCTTAAGTGACAATGGATTATTGATGGCGTCAGAGCCTGTGTTGTCGGTATGTCCATAAATCACAATGTCCATATCTTTATTGTTCATCAATACGGTTGAGAATTTGGATAAAGCCCCCTTTGCGGAACTACTTAAATTCGATTTGTTCAGATTGAACAAAATGCCTGAATCGAACGTAACCTTCACGGCTTGAAGTCCGTTTTTATCGGTAACGCTTTCTACTTTTGCATTCTCTACTTTTGCCGCTGCAGCTTTTGCTTTGTCCATTTTCTTTCCAATCAGTACGCCAGCACCTGCACCAACGACACCGCCAATAGCAGCTCCTACAGCTGTATTGCCTGCTATATTACCAATGATACCACCAAGGAGTGCACCACCGCCTCCGCCTATTAAACCACCTTTTGCAGTGTTGTTCATATTGCAGCCACTAAACAGCAATGCGGCACACAATGTGCATGTAAATACTTTTGTTGTTTTCATTTTTACTATAGATTGATTGAATTGTGGGTACAAAGTTATACAATTTTGCAAATATAGGGCACGTAGTCGCTATTTTTTTTGTATTTTTGCGCTACTAAAACGACATGAAATGGCAAAGGAACTCAAAGATTTGACAAAACGCAGTATCAATTATTCTCAATGGTATAACGAACTTGTAGTAAAAGCGGACTTAGCAGAACAAGCTGAAGTCCGTGGTTGTATGATTATAAAACCTTATGGCTATGCTATATGGGAAAAGATACAGCGTATTCTTGACGATCGATTTAAGGAGACAGGCGTACAAAATGTATACTTTCCTATGCTTATTCCCAAATCGTTCTTAAGTAAAGAAGCGGAACACGTGGAAGGTTTTGCAAAGGAATGTGCCGTAGTGACGCATTATCGCCTAAAAGCAAATGCAGATCACACAGGCGTTGTGGTAGATCCAGAAGCAAAACTTGAAGAAGAGTTGATTATTCGCCCTACATCTGAAACGACCATATGGAATACTTATCGCAATTGGATACAAAGTTATCGCGATTTACCATTATTATGCAACCAATGGTGTAATGTGATGCGTTGGGAAATGCGTACGCGCCTCTTCCTCCGGACTTCTGAATTTCTATGGCAAGAGGGGCATACCGCTCACGCCACCAAAGCAGAAGCGGAAGAACGTGCCAAAATGATGCTAAAAATATATGCTGATTTTGCAGAACAAATTATGGCATTACCTGTGGTTCAGGGAGTAAAAAGCGAAACAGAACGCTTTGCGGGTGCATTAGATACCTACACGATTGAGGCCATGATGCAAGATGGTAAAGCTCTTCAAAGCGGTACCTCTCATTTTCTGGGTCAAAACTTCGGGAAAGCCTTCCATGTTCAGTTCGTAGATCAAAACAACAAACTCGACTATGCTTGGGCAACCTCATGGGGGGTGAGTACACGCCTTATGGGCGCGCTGATTATGACGCATTCCGATGATAATGGATTGGTATTACCTCCTACCCTTGCCCCTATTCAAGTCGTCATTGTTCCTATCTATAAAGGTGTGGAACAACTCACGGCCTTTGATGCTAAATTTGAACCGATCATAAAGAAGCTTCGCGAGATGGGCGTTTCTGTAAAATACGACAATTCCGACAATAAACGCCCAGGCTTTAAATTTGCCGACTATGAGCTGAAAGGTGTTCCTGTACGCTTGGTAATGGGTGGAAGAGATTTAGAGAGCAACACGATTGAAGTGATGCGTCGAGATACGTTGGAAAAGAGCACGGTATCATGTGATGGCATAGAAGAATACGTGAAAAACCTACTTGATGAAATTCAAGCAAACATCTTCAACAAGGCCAAAAAGAATTTAGACGACCATCTCTACGAATGTCATGACTATAAGGAGTTTAAAGAACGTATAAAAGAGAATGGATTCTTCCTTTGTCCTTGGGATGGCACCGTAGAAACAGAAGCTAAGATTAAAGAAGAAACTCAGGCAACCATTCGTTGCGTGCCTTTCGATGTAGATCAATCTAACCCTGGAATAGATATGGTTAGCGGAAAACCAGCAAAATACAAAGTGTTAATAGCTCGCTCGTATTAATAAACAGAAAAGATGAACGTTGCCATATTAAAATATAACGCAGGAAATATCTGTTCGGTCGTAAACGCGATGAAACGGCTCGGCATAGAACCTGTTATCACAGATCATGCAGAAGAGATAAAAAAAGCAGATCGAGTTTTGTTCCCAGGACAAGGCGAAGCTGCAACAACCATGGCTTATCTACGTGATTACAAATTGGATAAATTGCTGTGTGAACTAACACAACCTGTTCTTGGTATTTGTATTGGGCAACAACTGATGTGTACACACAGTGAAGAAGGTGACGTGGACTGTTTAGGAATATTCGATGCAACCGTGAAGCGATTTAAGCCAACCCTTCAGGAGGAGAAAGTGCCTCACATGGGTTGGAACAACCTTGTCCGTTATAAAGGAGAACTACTGAAAGAACTTCCAGAAAATCCGTTTGTTTACTTTATTCATAGTTTCTATGTTCCCGTAACAGAACAAACAATTGCAATAACGAATTATATACTGCCCTTTAGCGCTGCTATGCACAAAGACAACTTTTATGCCACTCAATTTCATCCTGAGAAAAGTGGAAGTATCGGCGAAACTATTTTACAAAACTTTTTAGACTTAACCATATAACAACGAAGCATCAACCTTTATGATACAACTTATTCCTGCTATTGACCTCATTGACGGAAAATGTGTTCGTCTTACAAAAGGTGACTACGCAACCCAAAAAATTTACAATGAAAGCCCTGTGGCTGTAGCCAAAGAATTCGAAAGTTTGGGATTTAAGCATCTTCACTTGGTCGATCTTGACGGTGCAAAATCGCAACATGTTGTCAATATCGATGTGCTACAAGCCATTACGCGAGAAACGGATCTGATGGTAGACTTTGGAGGAGGTATTAAAACCGATACCGATATAGAAGCGGTATTTACGGCTGGTGCCACAAGTGTTACCATCGGTAGTATTGCCGTGAAACAACCCGAGCTATTCAAACAATGGCTCACGAAATATGGTGCGGACCAAATCATACTAGGAGCGGATGTTCGCGACGGATGGATTCGTATCAATGGATGGAAAGAAGAGAGTTCGATAGATCTAAACTCTTTCATTCAAACTTATTGGGAAGAAGGCGTACGGAAAGTTCTTTGTACGGACATCAGTAAAGATGGTATGCTTTCAGGACCCGCCATCGCGTTGTATAAACAAATTATGAAAGCCTTTCCTTCCTGCCAACTTATCGCCAGTGGTGGTGTAAGCTGTATCGAAGATCTCAAAGAACTCAACGCTGCAGGGATTCCCTCTGTGGTGTTTGGGAAAGCCATCTATGAAGGTCGTATTTCACTCCCAGAATTGGCTACTTGGGCTAAATTAGAACCACGAAAATGAGTTTAGCAAAACGAATCATTCCTTGTCTAGACATAAAAGATGGACAGACCGTAAAAGGGACTAACTTTATCAACCTACGTCAAGCAGGTGATCCTGTAGAATTAGGCAAAGCTTATAGTGAGCAAAAAGCGGATGAACTCGTGTTTCTGGACATCACAGCAAGCCACGAAAAGCGTAAAACATTTGTGGATATGGTTCGACGTGTTGCGGCCGAAATATCGATTCCTTTCACCGTTGGAGGCGGTATCAATGAGCTAGCGGACGTAGAGCGTATGCTCGAAGCTGGAGCAGACAAAGTTAGCATCAACTCCGCCGCTCTTCGTCACCCAGAATTAATCGATGAAATAGCTCGAAATTTTGGTTCTCAAGTATGCGTTGTCGCAATAGATGCACACTGCGTAAATGAGGAATGGACTTGCTATCTAAATGGCGGACGTATTCAAACAGATCGTAACCTATTTGATTGGGCGAAAGAAGCTTGTGACCGCGGTGCGGGCGAAATTCTCTTTACGAGTATGAATCATGACGGTGTGAAAACAGGATATGCAAACGATGCTCTTGCTACACTTTCAGAAACGTTATCGATCCCAATTATCGCATCTGGAGGGGCTGGCACCATGGAGCATTTCAAAGACACCTTTGTACTTGGAAAAAGCGATGCCGCATTAGCTGCAAGTGTTTTTCATTTCGGAGAAATAAAAATAGCAGACCTCAAAAACTATCTTAACGCAGAAGGGGTCCATGTTAGACTATAAATAAAACTTGATTATGAATATAGATTTTAATAAAATGGGAGGTCTAGTTCCCGCCATCATTCAAGATGTCGAAACGAAGAATGTACTGATGCTTGGATATATGAATGAAGAAGCATATAACAAAACAGTAGAATTAGGAAAGGTTACCTTCTATAGCCGCACAAAGAAACGACTCTGGACAAAGGGTGAAGAAAGCGGAAACTTTCTAAAAGTAGTCAACATAAAAAATGATTGTGACGAAGACACCTTACTAATTCGCGTGAAACCTGTAGGTCCTGTATGCCATAAAGGAACCGATACTTGCTGGGGAGAGGAGAACAAGCCTAACGCTCTTCTGTTTTTAAGTGAACTTCAAAACTTCATTGAGAAACGCCACGAAGAAATGCCAGAAGGTTCCTACACAACCACTTTATTTCAAGATGGACTAAACCGTATGGCACAAAAAGTGGGTGAAGAAGCCTTGGAACTCGTCATAGAAGCCGTGAATGGAACAGACGAACGAATGATTTACGAAGGTTCTGATATGCTCTATCACTTAATCGTGCTTATGACCTCAAAAGGGCTACGTATAGAACAACTTGCTAAAGAATTAATGGAACGTCACAACCCTAATTGGAAGAAGCATTAAGAAGCTGAACCCCTAAAGAACGAACGATTATGCTTGTAGAATATAAAAATGTAGACCTATACCAAAAAGAACAATTGGTATTGAAAGATGTGAACTTTTGTGTGGACGAAAGCGAATTTATTTACCTTACAGGAAAGGTAGGTACTGGAAAAAGTTCTTTACTAAAAACGATGTATGGAGAACTGCCCATCAAATCGGGCGAGGCTATTGTACTCGACTATAATATGGCTACATTAAAACGCAAGCATATTCCAGACTTAAGAAAACAATTGGGTATCATCTTTCAAGACTTTCAATTACTATCTGATAGAACTATTTATGCCAACCTTGAGTTTGTGCTAAAAGCAACAGGTTGGAAGAAAAAGGAAGAAATAAACCATCGCATAAACGAAGTACTCGAAATCGTAGAACTTACCGATAAGATAGATAAATACCCACACGAATTATCTGGCGGAGAACAGCAACGAATCTCTATCGCCCGCGCTATCCTAAATAATCCCAAGATCATCCTTGCCGATGAACCGACAGGAAACTTAGATCGAGAGACGAGCAAAAAAATAATAACCATACTTCGTGCCATTTCTCGTAAAGGAACCGCTGTCATTATGAGTACTCACAACCTCGATTTATTACAGCAATATCCTGGCATTATTTATCGTTGTGAAGACTTTGCATTAAACGAAGTAACAGAAGAGTATAATAGCCCTATTGAACTTGACGAATAATAACAACCAACAAAAAACTAAAGTATGAAAGTAATGAAATTTGGCGGAACCTCTGTTGGTTCGGCTCAGAGAATGAAAGACGTATCTCTATTGATTAACGATGGGGATAAGAAGATTGTTGTTCTGTCTGCCATGTCGGGCACAACGAACTCGCTCGTTGAGATTGCAGACTACTATTATAAGCAAAATCCAGAAGGCGCAAATGACATCATCAATCAGTTGCAAGCAAAATATGCAGCCCATGTAGAGGAACTTTATACCACCGATAAGTATAAAGAAGAAACGATGACCTTGTTGGTAGATCGATTCAACTATTTACGTTCTTTCTACAAGAAAGAATTTACGGAATTGGAGGAAAAAGACATCTTGTCACAAGGTGAAATAATGAGTACCAATATGGTAACCAACTACTTAAAAGAATGCGGAATAAAAGTAACGTTACTCAATGCACTCGATTATATGAAAACGAATGCTTATGGAGAACCAGACTTGCATTATATAAAAGAGCATCTGTCCGAATTACTCAACCAAAATGAGGATTCTATCATCTACATTACACAAGGATTTATCTGTCTCAACGAAAACGGAGAAATAGATAATTTGCAACGTGGAGGGTCAGACTATACGGCTTCACTTATTGGCGCATCCATCCAAGCTGATGAGATTCAAATATGGACAGACATTGATGGTATGCACAATAACGACCCACGTATTGTAGACCAAACATCGCCTGTACGCCAACTTAACTTTGAAGAAGCAGCAGAGCTTGCATACTTCGGTGCAAAGATACTACACCCTACTTGTGTACAACCTGCTAAATTTTCTGGAGTTCCAGTACGATTATTAAACACTATGGACCCAACGGCTCCAGGTACCATCATCAACAACGACTTACAAGAAGAAAGAATAAAAGCAGTTGCAGCAAAAGAAAATATCACGGCTATCAAAATCGTATCTAGTCGCATGCTACTTGCAACAGGTTTCCTACGTAAAGTATTTGAGATCTTCGAAACATATAACACTAGCATCGATATGGTTGTGACTTCAGAAGTGGGAGTTTCGATGAGTATAGACAATAGAACCTACCTCGGAGAAATCATCACAGAACTCAAACAATATGGAACCGTAGAGGTTGACTATGATATGTGTATTATCTGTGTCGTTGGAGATTTACGATGGAATAACATAGGTTACGAAACGATAGCAACGGAAGCCATGAAAAATATACCCGTTCGAATTATTTCTTACGGAGGAAGCGATCACAACATCTCTTTTCTTATTAAAGAAACAGATAAAAAGCGTGCGTTGCAAGCATTAAGTGATACCCTTTTCAAAAATAAATAAAGATGGACTTCAATTCTATCGTAAATAAATTTGAGAAAAAAGCTACTCCTTTTTATTATTACGACACAGAACTTCTGCTGTCTACCCTGCAAAAAATAAAGGAGGCCGTTGGCAGCAACCACTATCAAATACATTATGCAGTCAAAGCAAATTCCAATCCAAGTATTCTTCGAATAATAGCCGAAGCTGGATTGGGTGCAGACTGCGTTAGTGGGGGTGAAATAGAAGCGTGTTTGAAAGCTGGATTTCCTGCCAATAAAATTGTATTTGCAGGTGTTGGTAAAATGGACTGGGAAATAAATCTGGGAATAGAGAATGATATAGAAACATTTAATGTTGAAAGCAAACCAGAATTAGAAATCATAAATGAATTGGCTCGCGCTAAAGGTAAAATAGCACGAATCGCTTTTCGTATTAATCCGAATGTAGATGCACATACACACGCAAATATAACAACAGGACTGAACGAAAACAAGTTTGGCATATCGATGGACGATATGGAAGAAGCTATTCTTTGCGCGAAAGCTATGGACCACGTAGAGTATGTGGGACTTCATTTTCATATCGGTTCACAAATCCTTCATTTCGAATGCTTTGAAGAGCTTTGTAAAAGAATCAATGAACTGCAAACAAAACTCGAGACCAAAGGTATTACGACACCTAGCCTCAACGTGGGGGGAGGTTTAGGCATTGACTATGATCATCCGAATCGTTATCCCATTCCTGATTTTAAAGAATATATCAACGTTTTCCGCAAGAATTTGGAGTTGCGCCCCAATCAAATGCTTCATTTCGAGCTCGGTCGTTCGGTCGTTGCACAATGTGGTTCTATGATTACAAAGGTTATTTACGTTAAACAAGCTGCTCTTAAACAATTTGTCATTGTAGATGGCGGTTTCACCGATTTAATTCGTCCTGCACTTTATCAAGCGTTCCATAAAATAGAAAACGTATGTAGTACAGACGTAAAAGAAAAATACGATGTAGTTGGTCCCATCTGCGAAAGCAGTGATGTTTTTGATAAGGATATTTTGTTGAACCGAACAAAACGAGGCGATTATCTTGCGATCCGTTCGGCGGGTGCTTACGGAGAAGTGATGGCTTCTACTTATAATTGTCGTCATCTTATCAATGGATATACAACCGAAGAACTTGGATAAAAGGAGTCTCTCTTGATTTCAACGGGATAGATGGTCTTAGGCTCTAACCCATCAGATTACGCCCATGCTGGGCGTACAAGAAAAAGGAGATACGTAATAGGACGTATCTCCTTTTTTTGAATTGTAGGGTCTTATACTAGATGCGAAATCAAATCTTCGCGATCTCCATAAAGAAGATCGATTACGGGTATTTCAATCATTGTATAACAACCAGGAGCCTGTTTCATAGAAGCACGAGCCGCACAAACAAGAACTTGTCCCGTCAGTGCAGGATTATTAATGTGCATATTAAACTCAAACAGTTGATTTTGAGTTTTACCCGAAACACCCTTACGTGTCAAACTTACGCCATGCCCCATATCCAGTAGTTCATCAACACAAGAAACTTGCGTAACATGTGTTTCATCAGAAGCAAAATAAGCATCCGTTTTAATGGCGGCTGCAACATCTTCGAATTGATAACCCTCCGCTACTTCTATATAGACCATACGACGGTGAATACCCGTCCCCGTTGGAATGGTCATTGACAAGGCGGCTTTTACCCCGTCTATAGCCTTTACCGCTACCGTGTGTCCCATACTCATACCAGGACCAAAATTTGTGTAACTAATCCCTTTTGGAGCAATCGCTTGAAGCAAGCTACGAACAATAGAATCACTTCCTGGATCCCAGCCAGCCGAAATAATAGAAACCGCATTGTTCGCCTTAGCAGCTGTGGTTAGATGGCTACGAAGTTCGTTTATTTTTGTATGTATATCAAAGCTATCTACCGTATTTATACCGAGTGCTAATATTTCTTTTGCATACGTTTCTACGCTACGAGTTGGAGTAGCAAGAATCGCCACATCTACAGGTCCTAGTTCTTTTATTGTTTTTACAACCTTATAGTTATTTAGTTCTATAGGCTTATTCTCACTTCCATTACGACGAACGACACCTGCTATTTCAAAATCAGGTGCAGCTTCTAAAGCTTCAATTGTAAACTTACCTATGTTGCCATAACCTACTACGGCAGCTCTAATTTTTTTCATCTTGATGTTTTTTAAATTTATAACTAGTACAAAAATTTATAGTCTCTTCTTTTTCTATTCGCTAGATGCATCTTCCCCATATTCTTCTTTATGCCCTATCGTAAAACGTAAAAGGTCGTACATTGAGCCATTGTATATATTCAAATCTACATTCCCTTTAATTCCATATAGTTTACCAACATCTGTATGTTGCCATATTTTCCATTTACCTTTATATCGGATGGTATCAACATAGTAATGAGCAATCCAATACGGATAATCATCAAACTCTTTATCATTTAAATATTTCAGTTTAAAGGCATAGTTTGTGTAAATAATGGGTTTCACCTTATACTTTCGTTCCACGACACGTAGCCAAGTTAAAGCAGAGAGTTTTATATCTTGAGCGGTTTGCGTTCCAATATGCTCAATATCAAGAACAGGAGGAAAATCACCTTGCTCTAAATGTACTTGTTTAAGGAAATATTCTGCTTGTTTTTTAGCGGGTATAGATGGAGAAAAGAAATGATAGGCTCCGCGAATGAAATCATTTTCCTTTGCTTGATAAAAGTTTTCATTAAAATTTTCATCCAACAAACTCGTGCCTTCTGTTGCCTTTATAATGATAAAGCGTATAGGCGATTCATCAATCGTGGCGTTGCGCAATTTTTCCCAATCAATCGTTCCTTGATAATGAGATATATCAATACCGTGAATAGAATATCCTTTGGGAAACTTTGATTCCCCATAAATGGCCTTCCATCTAAAGGAAAACGGACCTACAAAGAAGTAGTAGAATAAAAATACATAAAAAGCAGTAAATAAGATACCACCTATCCACCACGCATAGCTAGGCACTCTACTTAAGAAGGTTTTTCCTTTACTAGAGCGATGCTTACGATTGTTGGTAGGACGTGTAGTACGAGTTCTTTGCATCTATGAATCTTCTAATAGCGTTTTTTAAAACAAATCCCCCTTACTCTTTTTTTAGAGCAGGGGGATCGTTTTCATATTGGATAATGTAATACGATTTTAGGCCTGCTCAAGGGCAAGAGTTCTGGTTGTTTGATCACAAACGCACGATGGGCCAAAATATTGAATTGGGCCTGGATAAATGAAACTTGTTTCTTTTGCCCATTCATCACGACTTGCTGCAAACTTTTTGAATGGAGCACCATCCAACTCAACAAGAGCTTTACGAATAACGGGCTTCATCTCGCCATTGCGCTTCTCCATATTCATCATCATCGTGATTGGCACGCCTCCTGCTATCCATTCAGCAGCTGGAGCTGTGGTGTTTTTCACAATTGCCATATATCCTGTTTTACCATTGGCGATGAGTTGTGAAGCACTTGTACCGAGTGAATAACAATAATCAGCATCATAGTTAGAAGGTGCTGCGCAACGTCCTTCATAACCGAAGAAGTGATGTTGAGCTGCAAATTTACCTGCAAATTTACCTTCTTTCTTCCATTCGTCTAGCTTCTTTGCGACCATCTCAGAAAGTAGTTTTTCGGTTTCAATAAGTGAAACTTGCACATTTCCATGAGGGTCACGCTCCATCGTTAGTTGTTTTGCAACACCTTCTGGCAAAGATTGATAAATATCTGCATTTGCTTTGCTTAGTTTAGATAGGATCCAAGAACGTTGTGCTGTTATTTCGATGTTTGCAGCCTCTGGCGTTGCAAGAATGTCATTCAGCTCTGCTATAAGCGTTTTCATGGCAGGAATAAACTCGATTAAACCTTCAGGAATAAGAACCGTACCAAAGTTGTTGCCAGCAGCGGCACGTGAAGCCACAACACTCGCTATATACGTAACGATGTCGTTTAGCGTTTCGTTCTTAGCTTCCACTTCTTCTGACACAATACAAATGTTTGGTTGACATTGTAATGCGCATTCCAATGCAATATGTGATGCAGAACGTCCCATAAGTTTGATAAAATGCCAATATTTACGAGCGGAATTAGCATCGCGTTGTATGTTACCAATAACTTCTGAATAAGTTTTACAAGCAGTATCAAAACCAAAACTGGTTTCGATTTGTTCATTTTTTAAGTCTCCGTCAATTGTCTTTGGGCAACCGATGACTTGAATGCCAGATTTTTTAGCTGCATAATATTCTGCCAAAACGCAAGCATTGGTATTTGAATCATCTCCACCAATAATAACGAGGGCCTTAATATTTAATTGGCGCATTATTTCAAGTCCTTTTTCGTACTGTTCTTCTTTTTCAAGTTTTGTACGTCCTGATCCAATCATATCAAAGCCACCTGTATTACGATATTCATCTATCACTTCAGCTGTTAATTCTTTATAGTTATGATCTACTAAGCCACCAGGACCAAGTATAAAGCCATACAATTTATTCGCTGTGTTTAGCTTTTTAATACCATCAAAAATTCCACAAATGACATTATGTCCACCAGGAGCTTGACCGCCCGAAAGTATTACACCTACATTCATTGGCGCGTATGTCTTTTTATCGCCAGGAACAAACTCGACAAGAGGCATTCCATAAGTGTTAGGAAAAAGTTCTTTAATCTCTTTTTGGTTACCAACACTCTGTGTGGAAGCACCTTCTTGAATACTTACGTTTCCACGCAAACCTTGTGGAAGTTTTGGCTGATAAGCTGCCCTTTCTACCTGTAATGTACTTTTTTTCATTCTTTCTTTGTGATTAAGTTCTTAATTCAGCGCAAAGTTAACAATTTCTTTTTAAAGAGAATGTTTGCGCATATTATTTCTTTATAGCTGACCGCTAAACAACGTATTATTTACGTTCTCTAACGGACTGAGAAAAAAAGATTCTACGGTATCTACCTAAAACTCTTTTGACAAAAAATCAACAAGCTTTGACGGCACTTATAATAATTAGGACGTACGTTAATAAAAGCGCATAGAGAAATAGATGCATCGTTGATATTTGGTATCCACTTTTAGTAAAGTAATCGTCAGCGGTTGTGTTCCCGTTAGAAGGAGTGAGACCCATACGTTTGGATACAAAATATAAAAGTGTGCCCACTATACTTCCCCACACGATGCCCATCAACACATCGCCAACATAATGCACACCTAAATAGATTCGTGAATAGCAATTGAGAAGAGTCCAACTAAGCAAACCCAAAATAACAGGACGATAGCGAAAAAGCAAAGATAAAAAGATGGTAATAGAAAAAGTATTAGCTGCATGACTGGAAAAGAATCCATATTTACCCCCTCTATAACCATCCACGACATCCACAAGATACATAATTTGGGGATCTTGAGTTGGGCGGAAGCGCGCAAAATAGGGTTTTGTGAATGAAGATGACATTTGGTCCGAAAAAAGAATACACAACCCTAGCATGAGCAAAAGAAGTCCAAGCGTTTGCATATTATTGTTTCGTATAAGCACATAGATAAGAACTAGAGCCATAGGAATCCACGTAACGGTTTGCGTAATCGCCATAATCACATTGTCTAAAAACAAGGAATCACTACCATTTAGTGCAAGCGTTATGTGCTGATCTAAATTTAGCAGTTTCTCTAGTGTTGGAAACATCATCTTATTTGTTCTAATTTATGGTACATTACCCAACCTTTCTTACCATCGGAAAGCGCAATTTCTTTCCAATGCGTCATAGAAGCATCTGTTATTTCTACTTTTGTGCCACCATGAAGTAAGAACAAGGTTGTACCCGATTCGTTTGGCGTGCTTTTCACGTTTGTTGTATTCATTATAATAGCGCCTGTAGCGTTTTCTATTTGTGAGCGTTGCACTTTTGCGAACACATTCGCAAGTAGGACAATAAGAAGCATCAAGATCGCACTAAAAAAACCAACTTTCCGCACGACAACTCGAGTATTTAACAAGTAGAACAAGAGTAAAACTAGTCCGAACGACATGGCGATGAGTGCGATCTCCGCCCATTCATCGGCACTAAAATTATTGATGAGTGCTTTTGTCCAAGATACAAAAAACATCTCGCCTTCGTCAGGTATTTTGTCAATCGTTTTGCTACGCGACAACGCTAGATTAAAGCGCACATCCGCATTACCTGGATCACGCAATAAAGCTTTCTCATAATTAAGAATAGCACGAGGTATATCCCCTATACGATAATAGGCATTGCCAAGGTTATAGAAGATGGAGATGTCCTCCCCCTTTTGTAATAGTTGCTCGTATATCTTTGCTGCTTCTTCATATTTTTCTTTGCTATATGCGCTATCTGCATTAGCCTTCGTTTGCGCTTGTAGACTTAAGGCAAAAACGAATAAAACTAGTGATAAAAATAGATTTCTCATTTCTTCTGTTTTCTAATTACTTGTTCCATCTCATTGATTGCATTCGTAGCTTGAAGCAATATACTATCCATTGTATCTGTTGGATCGCCTGGTGCAAAACGTGCAAACTCACAATCTGTTAATGCTTTTAAGAAAGTCTCTGCAAGTTCTTCACGAATTCCCTTACTTGTAAGTGTGGCAAACATATTATCTTTGCTTAATTCCGCAATCGGTATTTGGAATCTATCTCCTATATAACCAATCAAAGCTCGCATCACCTCATCATAAAAATCAGATTGTTTAGCTTCATGAAGCAATATTGCTGCCTTTTTCATTCTTTTACTAGCCAACTTCATCGCGCCCTTACCACGTATCCTTATCACATCGGCATTCTGACGAATATGCGTGCGTAGCATGATACTTACAACTGAAAAAGCAACCAGCATCACGGCATAGATCGTCCAATAGAAGGCAGAATTCCACAACGTATCGCTGCTATCTTTTAAATTTTCTTTACCCAACTTTATATACCGAATATCTTGATTAAGTATATCAATGCTCGAACTACCGGCTCCTTTATAGGTACTACCTTTACCCTTAACTATATTCAATTCTATAGGATTGGTTACAATCCGTTTGTAGGTATGCGTTTCTGTATCAAAATAAGAATACGCGATGGATGGAATCGTTGTTTTACCTTCCTTTCTTG
Source organism: Bacteroidaceae bacterium (assembly GCA_036652575.1). Taxonomy (GTDB): domain Bacteria; phylum Bacteroidota; class Bacteroidia; order Bacteroidales; family Bacteroidaceae; genus Alloprevotella. Next base: position 14,533 of record JAVVVP010000022.1, on the reverse strand, counting down.
GAACGACAAGATAGTCAAACGTCATAGAACCAGTAACACCTGCGGTAGTAAGCTTCGTTTGGTCATGCGTTTTTGGCGCATAAGTTTCAAAATCAGAAGGAAACTTAACCTCGGGCGTTTTGAGTAATTTCATATTTCCCTTTCCAGATAACGTGACACGCAGGGTCATCGCATCACCTGTTTTAGGCTGTGCACTAATTATTTTTGAACTAATCGTAAATTGACCTACCGCTTGGGAAAAATTGGCAGGACGATTAGACGTAGGCAAAGGCTTTACTTCTATTGCTAAAGAGGGAGAATTGATACTTTTCTTTTTTTCAAAGCCACCTGAACCACCATTAAAAAAGGCATCAAAAGGATCTATTGATGCGTCTTGTATCACAACGACACCGTCAAAGACAATGGATGGCACTTTAAGCTTTCCTGCTTGCTGGGGGAAAAGAACATATTGGCTCCATACACACGAACGATAAATCTCTCCATGATAATTCTCCACTGAAAAATTCTTTTGTGTTGGAAGCTCGACTTCTTGTACCAAAAAACCTTTCAAATCGGGCATTTTACCAGAAAGCTGAGTAAGGTTAATACGCGTATACACTTTATACGTTAGCAATATGGCTTCTTGTTCATACACTTTCGTTTTGTTTGCCGTAACGGTTATAAATAAATCTTTTGCCGAAATACGCCCACCTTTAGACAACGGTGCAGAAAGTTGTTGATTAGAACTTCGCTGACCTTGTTGTTGAGCGCTCCCTCCCGACGCAACCACTCGTAATTTCGTTGCACGAGCTTTATAAGCCTTACCCTCTACAACGATTGTTGCACCTGGTATCGTATAATTGCCCGCTTTCTGAGCCATCAAGGTATAAGTAAAAGTGGTACGATTTGCACTACTTTGCTTTCCATTGATTATCTGATAACTATGCATCGTTGAAGTACTCGGCCCATAAAGCAATTCAAAACCTGAAAAAACAGGAGTGGTAACCTTTTCTACATCGGTTGCATTCACGGTGTATTCTATACGAAAACGATCGCCTACCGCTACGGCATCTGGGACCTGTACAGACACTTTAATCTGTGCAGACAAGTTTGTTACCACTAATATAAGAAGTAATAGAACGTATCTTTTCATTGTCTTTTTATTTACCAATTCTTTTCTAATTTACGAGGAGAAACTTGTTGCAATCCTTTTTTTACCTTTTCTTGCGTACGCTTTTCTTCTTGCTGAGCTGCTTGTAATAATTGTTCTGCATTGTCCTTTGACATTTGATTTTTATCTTGCTGTTGAGGCGATTTTTGCTGTTTTTCCTTCCCCTTATTCTTGTCTTTTGGATTCGGGTTCTGTTTTTGCTGTTTTTCCTTCTCCTTCTTCTTGTCTTTCGGCTGATTCTTTAATTGTCGCTGACATAATACGAGATTATAACGAGTTTGATCATCATGTGAGTTATTGCGCAAGGCGTTTTTATAACATTCTATTGCCTCTGCAAACTGTTTCTGGGATTGCAAAATAACACCCATATTATGAAACATTTGAGCTCTACACATTTTGTTTTTTTCAAAGGAAATGGCCGATTCATACATTTTCATTGCATCTTGAGCTTTTTGCTGCATAAGTAAAGCATTCCCCAAATTGTAGAAAGCCCGACTAGATGAATTTTTCTTTTCTATGGCTTTACGATATTCGATTTCTGATTTTTGATAAAGCGTATCACGATACAAACGATTTCCGCGTCGTATGTAAGTACGATCGTTCGTATCTGCTGTTGCTTGACTTATACCAATCAACAATAAGCCTAAGCTAAAAAACAGTTTATAAGTGATTGTAATGCGTCTCATCTTTTGAAAAGTTTTAGTTTGCGAAGTATTGGACTTTTACGTTCCAATATCATGATTTCTAAAATCAAGAGGATTAAAGCAATAATCGCCACGGCTTGAAATTGTTCGTCATATTCGGAGTAAACCGTACTTTGCACATCCTTTTTTGTTAGTTTATGAAGTTCCGAAGTTAATTGATCTTGCGATTGTTGAGAGTTATCAACATGAATATAAGATCCCCGACCAGCTTGTGCTACTTCTTTACACATATCCTCATTTAAGTAAGTAATAACTGTATTCCCTGCATTATCTTTAAGGTAGCCACGTCCCACAGGTATTGGAGCACCTTCTGCTTCTCCAACTCCAAGCACAAAAAGTTTTATTCCTTTTTTAGCAGCGGCTGCAGCGGCTGTTTCTATGCCACCTTCATGATTTTCACCATCTGTTATAATAATGATTGCTCGCCCTATACCTTCTTGTTGAGTAAAACTATTGGTAGCTTGAGTTATAGCACCCGCAATATCGGTTCCTTGCGATTTTATCATATCTGGAGATATACTTTCCAGAAACATTTTCGCTGATATGTAGTCGCTTGTTATTGGCAATTGTGTAAAACTTTCACCAGCAAACACCACCAGTCCCACTTTATCATTCTCCATTTTATCTATGAGATTTGACAATAACATTTTTGCCCGCTCCAATCTATTGGGTGAAACATCCTCTGCGAGCATAGAATTGGAAACATCTAAAGCGATAATAGCCTCTATACCTTTACGATTATGCGTGTCGACTTTAATGCCAAACTGCGGACGAGCTAGGATACAAATGAGAAGCGAAAAAGCAGATAGCAAAAGCGCAAACTTAATAATTGGACGTGCGACAGAAACCGTTGGCATTAGTTGCTTTAGTAAGCCTACATCCCCCATTCGCCTTAGCATTTTGCGACGAATAAGTTGCATCCATAACCATAGTAGAATGAATATAGGTACTATAAATAAAAGATATAGATATTGAGGGTTTTCAAATCGAAACATAATATTTTGCTTTTAATCGTTAGTTGAACACGTTAGGGTAATCGACGCAACACAACAACTCGTAAAAAGAGTTCTAAGAGTAGTGAGAACATGGCGATAAGACCAAATAATTGATAGGATTCATAGCGTTTGCTATAATTTTTAACGTGTAGTTTTGTTTTCTCTAGTTTATCAATGTCTTGATATATTTGTGCTAATCGCTTATTACTCGTTGCACGATAGAATTGTCCATCGGTCATTTCAGCAATAGCAGTAAGCGTTCGTGTGTCTATTTCGACCTTTGTGTTTATATAATGAATGCCACCACCAGGCAATGGATATGGATAAGGCGCTTCGCCGTTCGTTCCCACACCAATAGTATAAATACGTATACCAAACTTTTTGGCAATTTCAGCTGCCGTAAGTGGTGATATATCTCCTCTATTGTTGATGCCATCTGTTAAAAGTATAATCGTTTTACTCTTCGCCTTGCTATCTTTAAGTCGTGAGATAGAATTGGCAAGTCCCATTCCTATAGCGGTCCGATCCTCTATGAGTCCACGGAGTACAAGATCGCAACTCACATTCTTAAACAAGTTTAGCAAAACGGTATGATCGGTAGTCATTGGACATTGGGTAAAAGCCTCCCCCGCGAATACGGTAATACCTATATTGTCATTAGGTCTACCAGAAATAAATTCGGTTACAACCTTTTGTAGCGCTTCTATTCTATTTGGTTTTAGGTCTTCTGCTAGCATACTTGTTGACACATCTATCGCCAACATAATGTCAATACCTTCCGTTTCTGTATTTTTCCAACTATTATTAGTTTGTGGACGTGCCAAGACACAGACGATCATCACAAACGTAAGGATACGTAACAAGAAAGGAACATGAATCAAATGTATTTTCCAACCTTTTCGCACATATCTAAAAGCATTCGTGTCAAAAATATGCATGGACGGCTCCCGCTTACGGCGTGACATAAAATACCACAGCACGTAAGGAATTAAAAGGAGAAGCAGAAAGAAGTATTCTATATTTGCAAATATCATAGTCTTTTACTTTAAAAAATGAGATTATAAATCTCTTTACCAATATAATAGCAAAGAATAAGGATTGAGATACACCCTAGTCCTATACCCATTTTCATGCCAAGCGTAACATTCTTATTGCGCTTTTCTTCTATTGTAATCATATTTGGTTTTGGTTTTTCAGGAACAACAACCTCTTGTTTCGTTGAATTAATAAAATCTACAGCCTTAATAAGGTTTGTATCGTTCTCGTTGGCTAGTGCATTGTACTTAGCGAATTTAACCATATCCGCGGTTGTTAACAAATCTCTTAGCTCTTCTAAGCTGTCTTTATCCTTTAGTTTTAATAAGGTGTCTATGATTTCCGCGGTTGTCATTTCGCGCGCATTGAAATCGTATCGACGCTGTATATAAGTTCTAATTGTATCTGTAAGCTTTGTATAATAATCTTTAGAGTTTTCCTCTTTTAAATCTGTATCCGTCTTTATTTTTTCAATCTCCTTCATCGCCCATTGATGAGGAGGTATACTAGGTGCAACTGTTACTCGACGTACAATAGGTTTATTATCGTTGATGCGTATACACAGATAAACCACTACAACAAATAAGAACAAAAGGAACACACTTTTAAAAAACACGCTCTTCCAATCCACCCAAGAAAAAGGAGCATCCATTATCTCTTTGGGACCAAAAAATTGATCTGTATGCAATGTATCAACATCCATCGTAAAGACCTTTAATGCTAAATTCTTTGTTGGATATTTAGATTTTTCTACAAGTATTTGAAACGGAGGAAGATAAAAGAAAGCAGAATCAAACGCCGTTACTGTGTATACTTTTGTTAGCTGTAATCGTTTACCATCATTCAGTTGTTGAGTATCTACCTTACTTTCCTCTATCACTTCCAATCCTGATACAATCTCCTTCTCTTTAAAAGAAGGAAACGTTATTTTCTTTCCTGCATCAGCACTAGCTTTTACCGTTATATGAGCTTGCTCACCCACATAAATTTGAACAGAATCAATCGTTGCTTCAACTGACACTTGCGAATGAGCAGATAGCGCAACAAAGAGTAGTAATAAGAAGAATATTCTGTGCATTTCTATTTTCTTTTAGTAAATAATTTCATTAACGCTTTTACGTAATCATCATCCGTTCTTATTGACGTTGAATCCACACGGCTTTTATTGAAAGAATCTATCATTTGTTGTTGTTGTTCATCCCACCATTTTTTATAATGAAGTCGTACTTTTGTATCAGAAGTATCCACATATAAATCCTTTCCAGTTTCTGCATCTTGCAATCTCATAAGCCCTACGTTTGGAATATCTGCCATGAAACGATCGTACACTTGTATGGCTACAATATCATGCTTTTGATTGGCCATCATTAGTTGTTGCGAAAAATCATTACCATCGACGAAATCGCTCAATAAGAAAGCCGTACATCGTTTGCTTTGTATTCGCATTAAATATTCAAGGCTAACCTTTATATTGGTTTTTATGCTATCTGGTTTGAAATTAAGTAGCTCACGAATAATGCAAAGAATATGCTTACGCCCTTTTTTAGGAGGAATAAACTTCTCTATTTTATCAGAAAAGAATATCACTCCAATTTTATCATTGTTCTGTATCGCAGAGAATGCAATAGTTGCTGCGATCTCGGTCAACATATCACGCTGAAAACAGGTTCGTGTACCAAAGGATAAACTTCCCGATACATCTATTAAAAGCATAACGGTTAATTCGCGCTCTTCTTCGTAGACCTTGATATAGGGATGATTAAAACGCGCTGTCACATTCCAATCTATATCTCTTACGTCATCTCCTATTTGATATTCTCGCACCTCAGAAAAGGACATTCCTCTTCCTTTAAAGGCTGAATGATATTCTCCCGCAAAGATATTATTGGAAAGGGCACGAGTCTTTATCTCTATCTGCCGAACACGCTTTAAAAGCTCGTTTGCATCCATTAAGGGACTTCTACTTTATTCAAAATATTACTTACAATCTCATCGCTATTCACGCCATTCGCTTCAGCTTCGTACGTTAAACCAATACGATGACGAAGCACATCGTGCGCAATAGCACGAATATCTTCTGGTATAACGTAGCCACGACGACGAATAAAAGCATAAGCTCGAGACGCTAACGCTAAATTAATAGAGGCACGTGGAGATGCCCCAAACGAAATGTAATCCTTTATTTCTTTAAGTCCATATTTTTCAGGATAACGAGTTGCAAAAACAATATCTGCAATATATTGCTCAATTTTCTCGTCTATATAAACCAGTTTCACAATCTCACGAGCTTTCATGATCTTTTCGGCTGTCATCACAGGCAATATATTTGTCTTTTGTCCATCAATATGCTGGCGGATAACTTTTTTTTCGTCTTCTATCGAAGGGTAATCAATAATCACCTTAAGCATAAAACGATCTACTTGAGCCTCTGGAAGTGTATAGGTGCCTTCTTGCTCTATTGGGTTCTGCGTAGCAAGAACTAGAAATGGCTCTGCTAATTTAAAGGTTTCGTCTCCTATCGTTATCTGACGCTCCTGCATAGCTTCAAGCAATGCGCTTTGCACCTTTGCTGGTGCACGGTTTATCTCGTCTGCTAATACAAAGTTTGCAAAGATAGGGCCTTTCTTTACAACAAAGTTCTCATTCTTTTGACTATAGATTTGCGTACCTATTACATCGGCAGGTAATAAATCAGGAGTAAACTGTACCCTACTAAATTTAGCCTCTATCAACGAGGATAGAGTTTTAATGGCTAAAGTCTTTGCCAAACCAGGAACGCCTTCCAATAAAATATGTCCATCGCTAAGTAACCCGATTAGAAGTGAATCGATTAAGTGCTTTTGTCCTATTATTGTTTGATTCATCCCTGTTACCAAGTCTGTAATAAAGCCACTTTGGCTTTCTATTCTCTCATTTAATTCTCTAATATCTATAGCTCCTGCCATAATCGTTTATTTATAAAATTATTATCCTTACGCATTTAAGCATCTACCTTCTATTTCGGATACAAAAATAGATCTTTTAGAATTTGGACGCTATTAAAATTCAATAAAAAGCTTGTGTTATCACCATGTTTAAGAATATTTCATCACTGTTTGAGTTTTAAAGCCATTATACGTTTGTATGTACATTCAAGAATCTCTTTATCACTTCTCTTCCAATTCTGGCAATTTTAAAATAGCTCCCATAGGTACCTTATCTGGATTCTTTATGTCATTATGTACTATTATATATAATGCATATCCTTTACTCCCATATTCTGCAAATGCAATCTGTCGTATTGTTTCACCAGACTGAACCGTGTGATGACCTTTTGTTCCTACTATTTTATATTTGCCGCTTGGCACTTGACCTAAAACAGGCTTCTTCACAATCGGTTTCGTTGCTGCAATCTCAACATTTGATTTATCTCGTTTTAGTTCTACTGCAGGGGTCTTTACGGTAGCATTTTCCTTACCCACTGTTTGAGGAGGTTGTAAGTTCTTGTTTCCTATTACATGCTTCTTGGCTGAGACGACTCCATTTTTTTTGCTTGATTTTGAAACTTTGTTTATCAATTTTGCATCCAAAGAGTTCGTATTATTCGTCCCTATACAAGTTAGAGCTTTCTCTATATTTACGATTCTAAAGTATCCTGCTATATAACTAGCAACTAAAAGAAGAATAAAAAGAAGCATTATGGCTATCCATTTGAAAACTTTTCTTTGCGGCTTTTGTTTTTTCTCTACTTGTAAGACTTCTGTCTCATCTGTATTATTGCAAGGAGTAATTTGTTCAACATCTGCTATATCTGAAGATTTTGTATGTAAAGAGAGAGACTCTTCTAGAACATCGTTCTTTAAAGTCTCCTTTGTATCATCACCTTCTTCAGAAGAAACAAGCTCGCCATCCTCTACATCCGACAAAGAAGGTTCACTTTCTATTTCCTCTGCAATATCACTTTGAGTATCTCTTTCTGAAACAGTTGCAACCTCTTCATCTACAATTTGTTCATCTATATAAAAATCCTCACTTTCCGTCTCTGCTTCCTCGTTTTCTATCGTTGGAATATCCTTTTTGTTGGTCCCTATTTGTGATTCAAGAGAGAGAGGACAGACCGCTTTCTTATCTATTGACTGAAGATCTTCAATCGTTTCTCTTATGGGTTCTGCTATGGGTTCTGGCTCTGGCGTTTGTTCTGATTCTATTATACGATTCGTCACTTGCTCTATTTCTTCTATTTTTGTTTCATCGTTTATCACGACGCTTTGGAACTGAGCAAAAGGTTTATTAATAAGTTCTTTAATATTCGAATCTGGTGTAAATGTAACTTTTGAATGACCGTCTATTTCAAAGCGTTCGCCTGTATTTACATTTATACTTTCACGCTTACCCACCATTATCAATTTAAAGGTGCCAAGCCCTTTAATCTTAACATATTCATCCGTTTCAAGGAATTCTTCTATCATATCGAACATCGTTCGAATAAAAGTATCGGCATTTTTTTTAGAACAATTGGTGCTCTTTACAACAGCCTCCGCCAAATCTTGCATCTGAAGTTTATTACCCATAGTCGACTACTGTTACTTCAATTTTTCTTTTAATGAATTACTAGGCTTAAAGCTCATCACCAATTTAGGCGGAATAAGCATCCGCAACTTCGTTGTTGGATTGACAACGATCCGCTCCATTTTCTTTTTAATTTCAAAAGTACCAAAACCTTGTATGGAAACACTATTGCCTTCTTGTAATTCATTTGTCAGATCTGTTATTAGGCAAAACATCATATGTTGAGTCTCTTTAAGGTCTTGACCTATTCTAGAAGACAATTCCATGATAAATTCTTTATTATTCATTGCTTTACTCTTTTACAATGGTTGCATACAAATCGAAATCATCTGTATTTATTATTTCGACGTTGTAGAAATCTCCAATACAAAGTTCTTTTAAATCTGCTTGTATCAGGACTTCTCCATCCACATCTGGCGAATCATATTCTGTTCTTCCTATATAATACTCGCCTTCCTTTCGATCTATTATGACGTTCATTTGTTTACCTTGTTTTTCCAAACAACGAGCGCCTGAAATCTCTTGCTGAATCTCCATTAGTTCATCTAAACGCATTTGTTTGACATCTGCAGGTATTGAATCTTCATAATGTTCTGCGGCAAAGGTGCCTTCTTCTTCACTATAAACAAAAGCTCCCATTCTATCGAATTTAGCCCAACGAACAAACTCTTTAAGTTCCTCAAACTCTTCTTCATTTTCACCAGGGAAACCGACCATCAACGTTGTACGGATACAAATACCTGGGACTTCTGTCCTTAACATTTCGATTAATTTATAAGTAGCCTCCTTGGTTGTGTTCCTACGCATATTTTTCAATACCTTGTCACTAACGTGTTGAAGCGCTATATCCAAGTATTTACATACATTACGTCGTTCTCGCATAACTCGAAGTATATCGAGAGGGAAACTAGTAGGATAAGCATAATGTAACCTTATCCATTCTACGCCAGAAATATCGGATATTCTTTCAATAAGTTCCGGCAACATTTGTTTTTTGTATAGATCAACACCATAATACGTAAGTTCTTGAGCGATAATCTGAAATTCCTTAACACCTTCACTCACTAGATACTTTACTTCATCTACGATGCTTTCCATGGTTCGACTTTTGTGCTTTCCCGTAATTATAGGTATGGCGCAATAAGCACACGTCCTATCACATCCTTCTGATATTTTTAGGTACGCATAATGATTTGGAGTCGTTAGTATTCTTTCATCACGTTTACACGCTATATAGTTTTCACCAAGATCAATTAATAAGTGCTCCCAATCAAATTTTCCATAAAATTTATCTACCTGAGGTATTTCTTGAACTAAATCCTTCAAGTATCGTTCTGATAAGCACCCCATCACATACAAACGTTTAAGGTTACCCTCTTCTTTTTCTTGACAAAGCGAAAGTATCATATTTATACTTTCCTCCTTCGCATCACCTATAAAACCACAAGTGTTAACAACAGCAATATCATGATGTATCTGTTCTGGATTATGAAAAGCTTCATAACCATTTTCTTTAAATTGAAGCATTAATTGTTCTGAATCTACGAGATTCTTTGAACACCCCATTGTTATTATATCTACAAGACCTTTCATAATTTTGCTTCTCCAAACAATGATTTTAAAAATTCTTTTTTATTAAATACTTGCAAATCAGCTATACCTTCACCAAGTCCAATGTACTTTACAGGTATTTTAAACTGATTTGAAATACCAATTACCACACCACCTTTAGCTGTACCATCCAATTTTGTTATAGCAAGAGAATTAACCTCTGTAGCCAACGTAAATTGCTTTGCTTGTTCAAACGCATTTTGCCCTGTTGAGCCATCCAAAACTAATAAAACTTCATTTGGAGCATCTGGTACAACCTTCTGCATAACATTCTTTATTTTGGTAAGTTCATTCATAAGTCCTATTTTGTTATGAAGTCGTCCTGCGGTATCAATAAGCACTACATCCGCATTATTTGCAACAGCAGAGTTCAATGTATCATAAGCAACGCTCGCTGGATCACTGCCCATTTGCTGTTTAATGACAGGAACTCCTACTCGATCCCCCCATATACATAATTGCTCTACTGCTGCCGCTCTAAAGGTATCGGCAGCGCCTAAAAAGACCTTTAGTCCAGCTTCTTTAAATTGATAGGCCAATTTTCCAATAGTCGTTGTCTTACCTACACCATTTACGCCTACAACCATTATAACATAAGGCTTTTTACCTTCTGGTATTTCAAAACCTTGAACATCTGATATGTTATTTTCCGTAAGGAGCGATGAAATCTCATCTCTTAAAATATTATTAAGCTCATTTGTCCCTACATATTTATCACGAGCAACTCTTGCTTCAATTCTTTTTATTATTTCAAGCGTTGTATCGACCCCTACATCTGAAGTGATTAATACTTCTTCTAGATTATCTAAGACCTCATCATCGACTTTCGACTTTCCTGCAATAGCCCTAGATATTTTACTAAAAACACTTGTCTTGGTTTTTTCCAATCCTGCATCAAGGACTTCCTTTTTCTCTTTTGTAAAAAAACTAAATAATCCCATCTCTTTTAATCTTTATTTTTTGGCATTGCACTCACATTTCTAAATATATAAAGCGGATAAAACCTGAAAAGTAGACACTTCTTACAAGAGCACCACTCTATATTATGCAAATATACAATAAATATGATAAGGAACCAGCATTCTTTTAATAAAAAAGCTCTCCCTTAATTAAAAGGAGAGCTTTTTGTATATGTAATCTTTCGATTAGTTCTTAAAAAATTCTTTTACATTATCATTCGGAACCATTTGTTCGTCAAAAATGTAAGCACCTGTTTTAGGGCTCTTTACCATCTTAATAACTTTTGTATAAGAACGTCCATCGTTTTTACCCGTCTGGAGAGTTGCAACTGTTTTCTTTGCCATGATTTACTCTTATTTAATTTCTTTATGAATGGTCATTTTCTTCAGAATAGAATTGTATTTTTTCATTTCCAATCTTTCTGGTGTATTTTTGCGGTTTTTCGTTGTAACATAACGAGATGCTCCTGGGAGTCCGCTTTCTTTCATTTCTGTACATTCAAGGATAACTTGTACTCGGTTTCCTTTTGCTTTTTTTCCTGCCATTGATTTAAAATTTAAGCAATTACTTTAATGCTTTTCCAATCACAATACCCCTTAACTACCGCGTTGTTCAACGCAGCGTCAAGCCCTACTTTGTTTATGAGACGAAGACCAGAAGCACTTACATTGAGGCTTATCCAGCAATCCTGCTCTACATAATAGAATTTTTTTGTAAACAAGTTTACATCAAACGTGCGTTTTGTGTGACGTTTTGAATGTGAAACATTGCAGCCTACCATGGCTTTCTTTCCTGTAATCTGACAAATTTTAGACATCGCTATCTTTTTTATTTCTTTTACTACTTAATATAATACGGGGTGCAAAGGTAAAGTTTTAATTCGTTATATGCAAACAAATCAATTACTTTTTTACTCCTCACCCATTGGATTCTTTTCTTTTAGGTAATCGCGAAGCATTTTCATCGCTAAATTAGTAGCTCTTGCCAAATTCTTATCGCGTCCTTCATCGCCCTCTATCATTTGAGTTACAACATCATCATTTGAACCAACGGCAATCCAAATAGTTCCAACAAGCACTGTTGAAGTTCCACCACCAGGACCCGCAAAACCACTTATTGCGACTGCATAATCAGAATGGAATATTTTATTTGCTCCTACAATCATTTGTCGTACGACTTCCTCGCAAACCGGTGTCTTTTCTGCCATAATAGCAGCCTCTACACCTAATAAGTTTTCTTTGACTTCGTCGGCATAACAAACTAAGCCTCCTTTATAGTAGTTAGAACTGCCTGGAACTGCAGTTAGTACAGATGCGATACGACCCGCTGTACAGCTTTCGGCTGTAGATATCGTTTTCTCTGATTTCCATAGCATTTCGCTAATTTCTTTGCTTACAATCTTTAAATCTAAATCCATAGTTGTTTATATTGTTACACGTGAATATGCTGTTTTTTCAATTGGGCAAAAGTCTTTGTCCAAGTATTTATAGTAACCCGTAATGGCGATCATGGCTGCATTGTCTGTCGTATATTCAAAAGGAGGAATAAATATATCCCAGCCCTTCTTTTGTTGCTTTTCTTTAAAAGCATTACGAAGCCCCGTATTGGCAGACACTCCTCCTGATAGAGCTACGCGATTTATACCTGTTTCTTTTACTGCTATCGCAAGCTTTTTCATTAAGATTTCTATTACTGTTTTTTCAAGAGATGCGGCAAGATCTTCTTTGTTTTGTTCAATAAATTGAGCATTTTCAGCTAGCTTATCCCGCAAGAAATATAAAAAAGACGTTTTTAATCCACTGAAGCTATAATCATACCCTTTTATATTCGGTTTGCTGAATTTAAAAGCATCTGGATTTCCGAGACGTGCCAATTTATCAATAATAGGCCCCCCAGGATAGCCTAGTCCCATAACTTTAGAACATTTATCCATGGCCTCGCCCGCAGCATCATCTATGGTCTGTCCTAATATCTCCATTTTATTATAGGCCATAACCTTTACGATTTGAGAATTTCCGCCACTTACCAGCAAACAAATATAAGGATATGCAGGCTGATCCGTATCACTTTCTTCGCGTTTCACAAAATGGGCTAAAATATGTCCTTGCAGATGATTTACTTCAATCATAGGGATATCAAGTGAAAGGGCCAATCCTTTTGCAAAAGAAACACCTACGAGAAGAGAGCCCATCAATCCTGGACCTAACGTAAAAGCAATAGCCGAAAGATTTTCCTTTTGAACATTTGCTTGTTTCAAAGCTTGATAGACCACAGGCACTATATTTTGCTGATGCGCCCTTGAAGCAAGCTCTGGTACAACACCACCATAAGCTTCGTGTACAGCCTGACTTGCCGTAATATTACTCAAAAGTACACCATTTTTAATCACGGCAGCCGAAGTATCATCACAACTTGATTCTATACCTAATATTATTATATCCTTATCCGTTTGCATTGTCTTAATGAGTAAGTATTTCAAGTCCATTATCCGTCATAACAAATGTATGTTCCCATTGGGCACTAGGCTGTTCATCCTCTGTTACAACAGTCCAATTATCTTCTTCATCGATAAAGACTTGCCAATCGCCCATATTTATCATAGGCTCTATTGTAAAAACCATTCCTGGTACAAGAAGCATTCCTGTTCCTTTTTTACCATAGTGCTCTACATCGGGTTCTTCGTGAAAAGCAAGCCCCACTCCATGTCCACATAAATCACGCACAACAGAAAATCCATTTTTGTGAGCATGTTTTGCAATCGCATTACCAATGTCACCAACAAAACCAAACGGCGTTGCTGCATCCATTCCTATCTCTAAACATTCTTTCGCCACATTTACTAGTTTCTGTTTCTTTGGAGATGTTTTGCCTATCACAAACATACGCGAAGCATCACTGTAATAGCCATCAAGTATGGTAGAAACATCTACATTTATAATATCTCCCTCTTCTAATACGTCTTCATCACAAGGTATACCATGACAGACGACTTCATTGATACTCGTACATACACTTTTAGGGAAACCTTCATAGTTTAGTGGGGCAGGAATAGCGCCACAACTTACCGTATAATCATAAACTAATTTATCGATGGCGGCAGTACTCATTCCCGATCTTATTTCCTTTGCCACAAGATCTAGCACTGCTGTATTTACAACACCACTCCGACGAATGCCTTCTATTTGCTCTGGAGTCTTAATCAGATCTCGAGAAGGAACCAATTTTCCTTGAGACTGAATACGGAGAACTGTTTTGTCTAAGGCTGTTAGCTCTTGACCTTTCTCTATATGCCAGCTGTTTTTTTTACTTTTGGTCATAATTATATTTTACGTCTGCAAATTTACTACTTTCTGAGGTAATAAGACTCTTAAACTTCTTTTTTTATTGAAGTTTCGCATCACGATTTTATCCGTGAAAAAGAAAAACAAATCAACAAGACGCATTACGCATCCAGAGCATCCCCCATATCATTCTTTCATTTATGAAAAAACCAAAGGCTTATTCCATTTTACCGAACTTTTAGCTGATCC
>JAVVVP010000021.1:0-34126 GCA_036652575.1 Bacteroidaceae bacterium | reverse complement strand
AAGTCCAGGGATCGTTGCTCTTTTCTGACCATTCGGGGGAGAGGACGGTGAGATTCACGCGATTCTCAGCGATTGACGGCGGCTGAAAAAGAGGGGAATTTTAAGATGGGCTTGTTCTTTTTAAGTAAAACAGCATTCGTTTTCCCAACAAAGAGCATAACATTCGCATTCGAAGCAATCAAAAGCACTTGCAAACGTAGCTCCCTGCCTGCTTAAAGGATGGTATTTGCTTCTTTACAAAAAGCGGATCGCACGCCGTTTTTTCGTATCGATTCAAAAGCCATAGAAGAAAAGGCATTTCCTCCTTGTAAAAACGAAAAGTTGAGAACAAACACTTTCTGCTCAGAGGTATTGAAACGCACAACCAAGTTTGCGCTCTAGTAACAAACGAGCTCTTATGAACCAACGAAAGCCTTTATAAATGTATAAAGTACAATAACCATCAGATATTCCACCTTTACCCCTCTTAAGAGCCAGAAAAGGACTAATTTTGAAAGAAGTATAGCTTTTACTATACATTCATCTAAAAAACACAACGTATGAAAGGTAAAGAAACGAAGAAAGAAAAGAAAAAAGAGAAAGTGGAAAAAGGCAACAAGGTCTTAAGCGATTATCAAAAAGAAAACGGGAGTAAACAAAGTAGCGTTTTTGACGTAAAAAAGCCCGTATAATGCTAACCGTAAAACGAGAAGGAATTCTACTTGAAACAACCCACTTGACATTTGAAAATGAAAGTGTAATGAACCCGGCAGTCATCGTTGACCACGAAAAGGTACACCTACTTTATCGAGCCGTTAGCGAAGGGAATCATTCCTCGATTGGTTACTGTCGGTTAGGCGGACCTATGACGGTTGTCCAAAGGAACAAAGCTCCCCTCCTCTTCCCTGAATTTGAATACGAAAGCCATGGGGTGGAAGACCCTCGAATCGTAAGAATAGAAAATACGTATTATATTACGTATACCGCTTACGATGGACTCAACGCGATGGGAGCCTTAGTGGAATCGGAAGATCTAAAGCATTTTAAGAAAAAAGGTACGATCACCTCGCGCTTCACGTACGAGCAATTCAAAGAACGTGCCCTACAAGAAGAAAATCAAAAGAACCGTGCTCTACGCTCTTACAACGAACGAGAATCGGTATCGGATACAGGGAAGCCCCTTTATCTGACAGACAAAGACTTGGTGTTCTTTCCTCGCAAAATAAACGGTCAATTCTTCTTTCTACACCGCATAAAGCCCGACATTCAATGGGCAAAAGTGGATCGATTGGAAGAACTGACCTACGACTTCTGGGACAACTACTTTATGCATTTCACCCGCTATCGGCTTATGGAGCCACAGCATAGCCATGAATCAAGCTACATCGGTGCAGGGTGTCCTCCCCTTGAATTTCCAGAAGGCTGGTTGCTGATTTATCACAGTGTACACAAAACCGAAAAAGGATATACCTATTGCGCTTGTGCCGCCTTGTTAGACCTCCACAATCCAACGCTCGAACTAGCCCGTTTGCCTTATCCGCTCTTTAGCCCTGAAGAAGCATATGAAACCACAGGAATCGTGAATCAAGTATGCTTTCCAACTGGAGCGGCCTTGTTCAACGACACCTTGTACATTTATTATGGTGCTGCCGACAAATGTATCGCCTGCGTCTCCATTTCAGCACAAGAACTCATTCACGAATTGATAAGCTATAAGAAATGAAAGAAATAATATGTATCACGACCTATCCGCCTAGAGAATGTGGCATTGCCACCTTCTCGGACGATTTGATTAAAAGTATTCACAACAAATTTAGCGCTTCTTACTCCATAAAAGTAGGTGCCTTGGCATCGACTTCAGAGCAACACACGTATGATGACATCGTGAAGTACGTGCTCAACACCTCCGACGCAGCCGCCTTTGCCTCCTTAGCCGATAAGATAAACCACGATACCGCGATCGAACTGATCTGCGTACAGCATGAATTTGGGCTTTTCCACGAACAAGAAGAAGCCTTCCTTCAGTTTGTGGAAGCTCTCGCAAAACCCCTTGTATTTGTGCTCCACACCGTGCTACCCACCCCTTCGCTCCATTTACAGAACTATATGCGACGAATGACAGATACCGCCTCGGCACTCGTCGTGATGACGCAAACCTCTTCGGACCTACTGCAAAAGGAATATCATATTGACAAGCAAAAAATAGAAATTATCCCTCACGGCACACACCTCGTGCCACAGATGGACAAACGGAAATTAAAAGAAAAATACGAACTTAGCGGGCGCAAAGTGCTGTCCACCTTCGGACTGCTAAGTCCTGGAAAATGTATCGAAACCACCTTGGATGCCCTGCCCGCCATCCTTCAAGAAAACCCCACGGTTTTGTTCTTGATCATAGGAAAAACGCACCCGAGCATTCTTGAAACGGAAAAAGAAAGCTATCGCGAAATGCTACAAGCGAAAGTAGAACAGCTAGAACTGACCGACCATGTTCGCTTTGTCAATTTCTATCTCGACCTGCCCGTGTTGTTAGAATATCTACAACTCACGGACATCTATTTGTTCACCTCGTGCGATCCGAATCAAGCGGTGAGCGGAACCTTTGTTTACGCCTTAAGTTGCGGATGCCCCATCATTGCGACACCAATTCCGCATACGTTGGAACTATTGCAGGACCAGACAGGACTTATTTTCGACTTTAAGAACTCCACTCAATTGGCAGAATTGACCAACAAACTGCTTTCGGACAAAAGCAAACAAGCGCAAATGAAAATAATCAGTTTGCAGAAAATGGCGGCAACCGTTTGGGAAAACGCTGCAATAGCTTATGCCACGTTATTCCAGAAAGTGAGCAAAAGCAACGACGCATTGCAGTATACCACGCCACCGACCAACATGAACCACCTGAAACGGATGAGCCAGCATTTTGCTATGATTCAGTTTTCGAAAGGAAACCGCCCAGACCTCAGCACTGGCTACACGCTCGACGACAATGCACGCGCCTTGATGGCGTTGTGCCAATTATACACAGAAACAGCGGATTCATCGTGCGAAAAGTACATCAAACGCTATTTGAACTTTATTGAATACTGCGCACAGCCCGATGGATCCTTCCTTAACTACGTAGATAAAAGCCTCTTGTTCACCACACAAAATCAGGAAGTTGGATTAGAAGATAGCAACGCCCGTGCACTTTGCGCACTTGGTTATTTTATCTCTTACCAAGATTCGTTTCCCGACTCTTGGGGCACAGAAGCGATGCGCGTATTTGAGGCCACGCTACCCCGACTGTTGCACATTCAATCGCCACGCAGCATAGCCTTTACCATCAAAGGACTTGCCTTTTATAATCAACGATACCCTAAACCCGAGATTTTATCGATGATTCAAACGCTCTCCGATCGCTTGATAGGCTACTACCAAACAAGTGTAGATGGGGCATGGCGATGGTTTGAAGCGTATCTCACCTACGACAACAGTGTTTTGCCAGAAAGCCTACTTTATGCGTGGAAAGCAACGGGAAATGCGATGTATAAAGAAATCGCCAAAGAATCGTTCGACTTCCTATTGGACAAAACCTTTACAGGACATCAGATAAAAGTAATTTCGAATCAAGGCTGGCTTCAGAAAAAAGAAAAGAGCTGTAACTACGGAGAACAACCCATTGACGTAGCAGGAACCGTGATTGCGCTGAAAACGTTCTTCGATGTTTTTAAAGAGCCACAATACAAGACAAAGCAACAGGATGCATTCAGTTGGTTCTTAGGCAACAACCATTTACAGCAAATTGTATACAATCCTGCTACGGGAGGCTGTTACGATGGATTAGAAGAAAAGAACATCAACCTAAATCAAGGTGCAGAGTCCTCGGTTTGCTATCTTATGGCAAAACAAGCCCTGCTGTCTCCTTAAAGCTGTAAAAGCCCTTATCGATGCCATCAGCGTGGCTTCTTGGTCTGAATAAAAACAACCCAAACCGAACTCCTTTTCTCGCACACGGTTTGTTTCTTATGGATTACCTACATAATAGCCACGCTGCGACTCCTTGCCATCAACCGCTTTGTTGATCGCTCCATTCTTTTCGCTACTGGCACGAAAGAGCTCTTCGTAGTCGCGCGTGTAATCTGCGTCTGGGACTACATTAACATCGAATTTAAGCTCTATCATACCATGAGGGGCACAGTTGCCATAAATTCGAATGTAATGGCGCACAAGCCCCACATTCTTCGTGCTATTGTATTTCACGCGAAGATACCCTTTCTTATGTGGAAAAATAATATCGTGATCCTCTCTGTCTACAATCATACAACCACAAGAAGGCTGCACATCTTTTAGAATCAGCGGTTCTTCTCCCGTGTTCAAGAGGGTGTAGACCAACTCCAATTCTTGCCCTTGCAAAATGGGATAATAATGTCGGTCCACATCTTTAACGTCCACCGTTGTCAATCCCACTTTCTTTTGGCAAGAACTTAGAACGAGTACGTTCCACAGCATCATATATACAATTAGTTTATAAGCTTTCATCATCATTTTATCAAGGATTCAATTGTACTTCGTCGCATGCTATTTTCTTATTCTTACCTTCTGCTACCACACGAAGCGTTAGCACCTCGCCACGCAGCCCCTTTATCTTTCCCACAGCTTCCACCTGTTGAGCCTCGAGCCCTACATGTGGGGTTGAAAGAGGTAGGGTGGCGAACACCTCGCCCTTTCGAAGCACTTCTACACACTTCGGTGCAGAGAGGCGATGACTTGGGTCATGAAGAAAGGTGAGGCGAAGCCGCTTTTCTTCGTTATCGGGAAGTGGAGGTAAATCGAGTTGCAACGTGGGAGCAGAACAAATAAGCCAACCAGCATGGTAGCTAGAGGGTAGACCGTGTATGCCATCAGTGAGCACTCGTAGGTCGGTATACTCTTCGTCCAAAGAGCTCTTTGCCGTCAAACGTTTTGCGAGCAAACCATTGGGAAGAGATGCGGGCAGAAGATAACGTTCCCACTCACGTACGTAGCCAGAGAGTTCTGCACCAGCTTCGCTATAATGCGTGGAAAGGGAGTCTTTAGGAAGAAGCGATAAGAGTTGCTTCATTTCGGGACGTACAAGCACGCGATCGCCCTGTTGTGTGGCACAGCCAAAAGGACCCGTAGCAGCATGGCGCGCAACCTCTAAGCGCGTAAAAGCGAGGGACGCTTGTAACCGTAGCAAACGCGCACGCTCGTCTCCCTTCGTCTTGGCGATCCAATGAGAAAGAGAAGTATAGAACGCGACAAAGCTTGGCACGTCTAGATGTGTACGCTCTGCATCCACAATACCACCATACAGATTCAACCGTTTTCCACGTTGAAAGGCTTGCTCCTCTAGGGATAAATAATAAGAGGTAAGAGCCTGTGCCGAAAGAGGATAATAGTGTTTGAAATAAGTAGAAACGAGCGCATCCACCGAATAAGACGGGTTTTTTAGCAACGCAGAGAGGGCAAACGTATGGAGCGCACTAAACGTACTGGCATCGTAGCCACTGCCATTCAGAAAGACTCCGTTTACACCGATTTTGTGATACAACTGTAAACGCTCCTGAACCAGGCGAAGCACGGGGAACGGAGTGAGGTAGTCATCAAAATTGCTGATGTAATCCCATACATAAATACGATGAACTACCTTTTCCCAATCTTTCACACGCTTGATGAACTTTTGCGACTTGGGAAGTTCTTCCAGATTCGCACGAAGAGGCAAATCCATCGCCCCTACAAGTACCCCAACATTGTCGGGCAAGGTCTCTGTGGGAGCTTTCTCGGTAGAGAGATAAGAAGAGGTGAAAAACTGATGCTTCGGGAAACGCTTGGCTAGACGAGTGATCAAATGAGAAACCGCGGGCGTAGCATTCGATGAGGTGTTGCCTAACTTTGTGCATTCAGCACAAGTGCACACCAATTCATTGTCCTCTGGAAAGATGGAAAAGCGAGACGGTGACTTTTGCCCTTCACCATATTCATCGATCACAAATTGTTCAAGGGCGTTGTACGTGTCGGGCGAAGAGAAACAGATTTGCGACTTATTGAGCTCGCCATCAACCGTGGCATACGCGCGATTCGACGCATCCACCAACACTTTACGCAGGTTGTGTCCCCAAAGTCCCCAATCGACATCTACACAATTATTGCCGTAAATAGGCGCCATATCGGGCACCAGATTCTCGGGCGTATACATTTCACGATATTCAAAAGGCATCGTGCCACACGTATCAACAAAGGTGAGAAGCGAAGGCGGGAGGTCGTCGGCAGAAATACGAGGGTCTTCTCTACTGATCTGCTTCATGAGCTGGTACATTAGCCAAATAAGGTTCGACTCGTTTTTGGCGCGCAGCCAAACTGTGGCGCCATCCCGCTCTACCTCAAAATCGCTTGTCTGTTGTGGGACAAGCTGAATCCCCAGCCCAAATAAATCGCTTTCCGTGGTCATATATTCCACATATTGCGGTTTCATCGCACGTTTTTGCAAGTGTGAGAACAGATATTTAGCCCAACGAGCCTCCTCTTGTTTACTCCCAATGGGCAGAAGCACCACATAACCATTCTTCGAGGCAAACGACTCGGGAGTGGTCGAAGCACACCCTATATTCATACACACTAGAAGGGAGATGACAAAGAGCGAAAACGCTCGCTTAAAAGTTGATATACATTTGAAGGTAAACATTGTATAAGTTTTTATATTGAGTACCAATTGTGATGTGAGGATTTTTGTCATCGTAAGTACCATCTGGCAACATATCGTATGAAACAAAACGCTTTTGCGTATAATATGTGTGCCACGTACCTAAAATGCCAACACTCAAATGATCGGTGAGCAGAAGTGTGCCTCCTAATCCCACCATCGTATTCGTGTGCGCAAAAGTGTTCATCAACGAATTGTCGAGCAGCGACATTTCGGGCGAAGAACCAATGCCCGCCATGGTCGCAATATTCGTACGTCCATCGTCCGTTAAGAAGAATTTAGCCTGTGCCGAAAGATTCCAATAGAACTTAGAGGACAGATTGATGATATCAAGTTTTGCATTCGTCCAAACAGGATGCCACGTCTTAGAAATGCTAGGGGTTACCGAAATTAGATTCTGGCTACCGATCAAACGGCGATATCCAACGGCCAAACCACCTTCCCATTCGTTTTTGAATGTTTTAGAAACGCTCGCATTCATCGTTATTTTTGGGAAATACTTCGATGCCCACGCAATATTTGCCATACCCGTAAGCTTCGGGCTAAACTTATGCGTCCACTCGGCTTGAAGCTGAATGCCCGTACCTCCAGGTTGAATTTCTTCGTTGGCAAGCTCCTTGTCCGTTAGCTCATCTTTCGGTTTGCCATCCAGTCCTTTGTAGTTGACACGCCCCGTATAAATGTTCTTATCGCACTTTCGCGTGTATTCAGCGGTCGCAATAGAGCGAAGCACGTCTTCTTCGGCATAGCGTGACTGCAAATATTCCAAACCAACCTCGTTCTTGTAAGACTTATTCTTCACGCCTTGCAATTGCTTGGCATAAGAGGCTACTTCTAATGGAGCAGGTTGATAATTTTTGAGATACACATAAGCAGAATCATATTGTTTCGCCTTTTCGTAGGCAAGTCCTTTCGTATACAGTAACGATTTGTTTTTGCTATCATAAACAAGGGCCGTATCCAGCAGAGCCATCGCGGAGTCTGTACGGTTTTCCTTCAGTAGTTGCAGCGCATAAAACTCACTAGATTGAGAAAAGGCACCGATTAATTCAGGGTTATCGGGGTAACTGTCGAGCTCAGGCCGAAGTAAAAGGAGGGATTCACCGTAAGTTTGAGCTCGATCTAGCACAGAGGCTCTCTTTATTTTATAGAACACATCGGACGGATAGTAACTCATTCCTTGAGCAGAATACGTGTCAAATTCATCGTATTTGCCAAGCAAAGCGGCCGTATTGATGGCATAGTGTAATCCGAGGTCGCTTCGGGGATTCAGTTGAAGCAATGCGATGGAAGCATCGTAAGCACGACGTGTAGCACCCGCGAGTATCAAACGTTTGATATAAGGTACGGCTATTTCCTCATAGCCAGATAGATAGATCTCTCGCATTAAGTCGGAAGTATCTTTCATCGCCACTTCAAACAAATGAAGTGCATCGGGCGTACGTCCGATCTTATCTAATAAATTGGCTTTCTTTTCGATGTAACCCGTGAAATGAGGTAAGCGGTTATGGATGGAGTCTAACGTGGCAAGGGCTTCGTTGTATCGATTCATATACGTATAACAGCCTAGCACCTTTTCGGTTGCAGAAAGCACCATTTCATCATCGTTTTTCTGAACTCTTGCTACAAATTGAGCATGAGGCAACGCTTCGGAATAATCGCCGCGCGCCATCAGCACCTCTGCCTCTTTTAAGCGAATGAGACACAACGCATTCACGATGTCGTAATCTTGAGGATTACTAACATAAAGCTGTTGAAGAAGGGAATAAGCCCTTCGCTCATCACCCGAACGGCGACAGAGCATATAGTCCTTATAGAGCAATTCTTTTGTGCTCCCTCTCTGTTTTTTAGCTTCCGACAAATAAAAACGTGCATCATCATCATACCCCCTAGAGAGCGAAGTGTTCAGCAAATAGTCTAGCGCTTCACTACTCTTGCTTTTTTCGTAAATAGCGCCATAGAGCACATAAGGATCGCGGTCTTTCTCCGCACGTGCAGCATCCATCATCAGTTCACTATACAAACGAGCAAGTCCTGGTGATTTCGAAACGCTCATACGATCTTTCACGTAAGCAAGAGCCTCCGTATACCGATATTGCTCCGATAGAATGCCTACTTTTTTATAAATAAGCTGCATACTTGATGGAATTTCGGCTGCTCCGGTACCTGCTAGTTCAAGAGCTTTTTCCGTATATCCTTGTTGCAAATACAAATTGATTAAGTCCAGATAGTATTCTTCCTTTTTAGAACTACGCTTTATTAATTCTTCGAGTGAGCTAATGGCTTGCTTGGGTCGTCCCGCCTTTTTCTGTATTTGATAATCTTGTTCTAGCGCATAGGCAAGGTCTTTCTGAATTACCGAATCATTTGGATAAATCTGATTGATACGTTTGAGCAATCTATTGGCTTCGACTTCATTTCCCTGCTTACGATAAAGCTCTATCTTTCTACGCCAAAGCCCCCGCCAATAAGGATTTACCTCAAGGAGCTCATTGACATAACAAATGGCACTCGAATAATGTTTCGTTATATCTTCGACGTTGACGAGCAGTTGCTTCGCTTCAACGTGATTGTATTCGTATTCTATACATTTCATCAGTTGATAACGCGATTTATCGTAGCTTTTGCGTTCAAACCAATAACGACCCAGAAGCCAGCGAATATTCGGATCCACTGGATATACCTGAACACCTTCATCCAGCACCTTTTTGCCATCACCCCATTGCGCTTTCGCAAAACAGCGTTTTGCTTGATCTACATAATAAGCGGGTAGATGATAGTCCTCATCACCCTTTGCCGAAGTAAGACAAATCGCACAACACAACACAAAAAGCCAACGATACATTTGTTTCATTTTCATACCAAGTCTTCCTCCTTTCTTTCTTGTTCTCTATTTTCAGGAATATAGCGCGCCGAAACATTCAGAACCTCTTCTTTCTGCTCCTCGCTTTGGTCTCCTCCCTTAAAGCCCTTACGCGTCATCTCACCCCATTTAAAGTTACGGGTAGTCAAGAAACTGAAGTACCCTTTAATAGAGAAGAACGTTACAAATGGATGATAAATAAACGGCTCGAACAGAGAAGCCAATATCAACAACAAATACTCCCGAAACGAACGTTGATAGAACGAACCTATATAATAATCAAAAAAGCAAATCACAATGGTAAGAAATTGACAAAAGCCATAAATCATAAAAAAGATAATCCACATCGTATCCCAATTGACTGCATCGGTCAGCACCAACCAAAGGAATACAAAAAATCCAGTAGCTTCAATAATGGGTGCGGCAAACTCAAACAGCAGCAAATAAGGCAAGGTAATCAGCCCCATCTGACGATACTTGGCATTAAACAAGACCTTATGATGAATCGAAAAATACTGCAACAAACCACGCCCCCAACGCGTACGCTGACGATTAAGAATAAAAAGATTAGAAGGGCCTTCTGTCCAACAACAAGTCTTTGGAATCTGAACAATTTTATATTGACGACCAGAATCACACATATAGGTAACCATTCGTATAACCATATCCATATCCTCTGCAAACGAACTAGAATCGTAACCGCCCACCGCAATCGCTATCTCGGTATCAAAAAGACCAAATCCACCCGACACATTCGGCATCGCATTGATGGCCGACCAACCCGTTTTACCCACCAAATAAGAGCGCATATATTCCAAATTCTGAAAAAGCGGAATCAGTGTTCGAGGAGCTTTCACCCGCACAATCTTACCCTCTTTTACCGTGCAACCATTCGTCATCACCATCGTTGCACTGACGGATATCACACGCGTGTGATTATTGAGCACGGGCCAAATGATGCGGTAAAGAGCTGTTTTCTCAAGAATACAATCCACATCAGTACAAACATAGTAAGGATATTGCACAACATTGATCCCCGCATTCGAGGCATCCGCCTTTGTTCCCCCATTTTCTTTGTCCACAATCGTAAGTTGTTGATACAAATCGTTCGTACTCTTAAACAAACGATGCACAGGACGACTCTTAACCTTTTCACGATACGCAAAAGGGACCTCCACCAAATCAAATTGTTTTATCATCTTTTCAAGCGTAGAGTCGGTACTACCATCATTCACAATGATAACCTCGTACTTAGGATAGTCGAGCGCTAACAAGGAATGGACATTGTCTATAATGGTTCTTTCTTCATTATACGCGGGAGCGACAATCGAAATTCCTGGAGTATAAGGTGAACCCGTAAGCATCTGCTTGACATAAGGCACATCGAAAAACAACTTACTCGCACGATGGGAAAAGAAGGACAGACTCATCAATGTGATATAGCTTATAATCAGCGATATACTATAAAAGAAGATGAAATACCCATAAAAATCTAACAAAAATTCTTTCATACGATTCTTTTATTAATGATGGGGTCCTTAATATGTATAAACAGCCGAGCATCCACCTGATTCGCCTTATTCTCCAAACGTTCAAAAATTCGTTTCCCCCGCATACCGTAGTTGTAGAGTGCCGAAATAGCAGCAAATTGGGTATCGACATCGGTTGCCGACGTGTAAGCATCACGCAAAAAAGCCAAAGCTCTTCCCGTATTCATCTCCGTTAAAGCTTCTAATATGCTCTGTTTCACCCGTTCGGGTTGCATACTATACACTTCCATAAATCGGGCTTCGGCTTCTTTATACTTCAAAACGCCTAGCGTGGCAGCAATCTCAGATTTCAATTCTGAATCATCCGAATTGAAAACCTTTAGCAAATAAGCGCCTTCTTCCGATAAACCAAGAGTGCGTATTTCGCTTACAAAAAACTTCTTTAGCATCTCATTATTCTGAGAATCAATCCATTGAATAAGACTAGGAACGCCCCACCCTAAGTTAAGACGGTTCACAAAAATCGAATGGATATCAATCTTATCCCATTGCGAGAAAGAGGTTTCAAAATCCTTATCATCAAAGAAACGAAACGGATTGGTCTTACTATCCCACATAAAAGTAGCTTGAGCCGCCTTACGAAGTTTAGAATTATGATTGTAAAGCAAGCGCACCAAAACCGCATCTGACACACTTTCTTCCAAAAAACGAATCCACATGGCTTCACGCAAACGATACTTTGTACTCGCAAATTGCAATTCACGTTCAAAAAAATGAGGCAAATCAAATGCGACTACAATATTGTGTAAATTAGTACGGTTGAGCGTCTCGCCTACTTCAATCTTTGCCGAAACAAGCATCTGGACAAAGAGCCGTTTCTCTTTCACATTTAAAGAATGACGCTTATCATAATTCATGAGAGTGGAAATGTCTTCGGGTAGATACACAGATGCATCACTCGCAATGCGCAACATCGTTTCATAAAACTTTTTGCGCAAACGTTTCATCGTCTTTCGCTCCTTTATCTTACGCAACAAGAAAAACATTACATAAAAAAGAAGAAAGAGACCAATCAAAAGACTACCTATAATAACAATCACACTCACTTGTATTACAAATGGGAATGCAACATATTTATCATATAAAAAATAGAAGTAATACGATAAATAGTCATATCCATAAAGTACGTTATTATCCATATAAATATTTTCCCTTCCTTTTTAATCGAACGTGTTTTTTTTATAAAAAAGTAATCTTGCTTACTAAATCTAGCACTTATATTTGAACTGATCAAAAGATACAGTATGTTTTATTGGCAAATAACATCGATTTCATCGGATATAATAGAAAACCCATTGTAATACATTGCAAATATATGCTTTATTTGAAAATAACGTACAATGAATTTACGTATTTAACCTTTTTTCGCATCTAATTTTAAAGTACACGTCCCCACTCCGCCCCCTTTACACGTATAAAAATTACACCTTTTTGTGTATTGCGACTCCAACGAGATGCAAAGACTTCCTATGAAAGGAGGAAGGACCCTTTCATAGGAATACCTCTCTCTATGTTCGTAGGCCAAAGACTTCGACTCTAGGGATTGCGCCGAACAACCGTTTTGTCCTGAAAATTCGAGTGCGGTCGAATTTAAAATGCAGCGCGCTCGAATTTCACATGGAGCGCGCTCGAATTTTTGGAGCGCCTACTTCGAGAGGAGCAATCGAGCAATTGAGAGCTCCCTTTGCTACAATTGTAACAGACGGAAGACACTTATATCACGAAAATAAAGTACTTTTGCACATAAATGACGATAGATTAAAGAGGATGAATACAGAATTTACGTTCGATGTAGTGGTAATCGGTGCAGGGCATGCAGGTTGCGAAGCCGCTGTGGCTGCCGCAAAAATGGGAGCACGCACGTGTGTGGTTACCATGGATATGAACAAGATAGCACAGATGAGCTGTAATCCTGCCATCGGAGGAATTGCAAAAGGACAAATTGTAAGAGAAATTGACGCGCTTGGCGGTGAAATGGGAAAAGTGACCGATCGCACCGCGATTCAGTTTCGAATGCTAAACCGCTCTAAAGGTCCTGCCATGTGGAGCCCTAGAGCACAATGCGACCGAATGAAATTTAGCGAGGAATGGCGAAACATTCTGGAGAACACACCTAGACTGTCTATCTGGCAAGACCAAGCCGAAGAATTATTGGTAGAAAACGGAAAGGTTACGGGCATTCGCACCATTTGGGACGTTACCATAAAGGCAAAAAGCGTGATCTTGACAGCGGGCACCTTTCTAAACGGACTCATGCACATCGGTAGAAGTAAAGTATCAGGAGGTAGAATTGCAGAACCTGCTAGTTTTCACTTGACAGAATCTATCACAAAACACGGTTTGACAGTCGGACGTATGAAAACAGGAACTCCCGTACGCATTGATTCACGAAGCGTGCATTTTGACGAAATGGAACGACAAGAAGGCGAAAACGACTTTTATTCGTTTTCGTACTCCAATGAAGGTTGTACACTCCAGCAATTGCCCTGCTGGACCTGCTATACAAACCAAGAGGTACACGACACGCTGCGCGGTGGATTGGGAGATTCACCGCTCTACAACGGGCAAATTCAAAGTATAGGACCACGCTATTGCCCAAGCATCGAAACCAAATTAGTAACCTTTCCAGACAAGGACCAGCACCCGCTCTTCCTTGAGCCAGAAGGCGAAACCACAAACGAATATTATTTAAACGGTTTTTCTTCGAGTTTACCGATAGATATTCAATTAAAAGCCTTGCGCAAGATAGCGTGTTTCCGCGATTTAATCGTCTATCGTCCAGGGTATGCTATTGAGTACGATTACTTCGATCCAACAGAGCTAAACAGTTCGTTGGAATCAAAGAAAATAGAGGGGTTCTTTCTCGCAGGACAAGTGAACGGAACCACAGGTTACGAGGAGGCAGCAGGGCAAGGATTGATAGCAGGCATCAATGCTGCAAACAAGGTGCAAGGGAAAGCACCTTTTCTTCTACATCGTGATGAAGCGTACATTGGCGTACTCATCGACGATTTAGTAACAAAAGGGGTGGACGAACCGTACAGAATGTTTACTTCACGGGCCGAATATCGTATTCTTTTACGGCAAGACAATGCCGATCAGCGCTTAACAGAAAAAGGATACGAACTCGGATTAGTAGATAAAAATCGATTGAATCGATACCAATTAAAGAAAAAGCAAATAGAACAGATCAGAACGTTTTGCGAGCAGTTTTCTGTAAAGCCCGCGTTCATCAACACCGCACTCGAAGCCATGGGAACGACACCTCTTCGTGAAGGTTGCAAATTAGGCGACTTAATCGTCCGCCCACAATTAAAACTAAAGGAGCTTTCAGAACACATCCGCCCCTTTCATCAGTTATTGGAGAAAATTGAAGAGGAGACAAAACAAGAGGCACGCCTTTTCAACGAAATAACAGAAGCCGCAGAAATCCTATTGAAGTACAATGGTTACATAGAGCGCGAACGGCAATTAGCCGAGAAAGCACAGAAACTAGAATCTATCCGTATTAAAGGGCGCTTCGACTACGAAACGCTAACGCAACTCTCCACAGAAGCACGACAGAAACTAAAAACAATCCATCCAGAGACCCTCGCACAAGCCAGCAGGATACCTGGCGTGTCGCCTAGCGACATCAATGTGCTCCTCGTTTTATTAAGACGGTAGCGCTGTTTCACGTGAAACAAAAACCAAGTAACGGCCTCTAAAACATTCCCCTATGAGCAAAGAACAAGCGTCACAAGCAGACAACAAAGCACGTATAGAACACCTTATGGGAATCGTGCTTAATTTGCCCGACAGCCCTGGTTGTTATCAATACTTGAACGAAGAGGGTACCATTATCTATGTAGGGAAAGCGAAAAAGCTCAAACGAAGAGTGCTCTCCTACTTCAACAAAGAACAACAAAGCATCAAGACCAAAATGCTCGTTCGAAAGATTTGGGACATCAAATACATCGTGGTTCAAACAGAAGAAGACGCGCTACTCTTAGAGAATAATCTCATCAAGAAATACAACCCTCACTACAATGTACTCTTAAAAGACGGTAAGACCTACCCTTCCATTTGCATCTCCAATGAGCTTTATCCTCGCATCTTTAAGACCAGAAACATAGACCGCCGCATGGGCACTTTTTACGGTCCTTACAGCCACCAACCCACCCTTAACGCACTGCTTGAACTGATCAAAAAATTGTATCGTCCACGCACGTGTCACCTTTCCTTAACCCCCGAAAGCATACAAGAAAAACGTTTTAAAGTATGCCTGGAATACCACATTAAGCACTGTAAAGCTCCTTGCATTGGCGAACAATCACAAGCTGAATATGCCAACAATATGGCAGAATGTAGAGAGATTTTAAAAGGAAATACGAGTGATTTATTAAGCAAATTGATGACGCAAATGGAGGCATTATCCAACGAAATGCGCTTTGAAGAAGCCTTTGAAATAAAGCAGAAATACGACCTTATAGACCATTACAGAGCAAAAAGTGAAGTCGTGAGCAACCTACTGCACAACATCGATGTGTTCAGTATCAACGCAGACGATAACACGGCTTATATAAACTATTTACACGTCACAAATGGGTGCATCAACCAAGCTTTTACGTTCGAGTATAAAAAGAGAATGAACGAGAGTTTAGAGGAACTTTTGACGCTCGGAATCATAGAAATGAGAGCGCGGTATAAGAGCTTGTCGCGAGAGATTATCCTCCCCCTTGAACTTGAAATACCGCTCACCGATGTGCATATTACAGTACCCCAAAAAGGCGAAAAAAAGAAGCTGCTCGACCTCTCGCAAATGAACGTAAAGCAGTATAAATTCGACCGTCTAAAACAAGCCGACAAACTCAATCCAGAGCAAAAAGCAGTTCGATTAATGAAGGAAATACAAGACAATCTGAAGCTTCCAAAACTACCAATTCAGATAGAATGCTTCGACAATTCAAACCTATCAGGAACGGACGCAGTAGCCGCTTGCGTGGTTTTTCGGAAACTAAAACCAGCCAAAAAAGAGTACCGAAAATACACGATTAAAACAGTGATTGGACCCGATGATTACGCTTCCATGAAAGAAGTGGTACGCCGCAGATATACACGCCTCACAGAGGAACAGCAGCCCCTACCCGACCTCATCATTACCGATGGCGGAAAAGGACAAATGGAAACGGTAAGACAAGTGATTCAAGACGAACTACACCTCGATATTCCCATCGCAGGACTTGCCAAAGATAACAGACATCGTACCCACGAATTACTGTATGGCTTCCCGCCTGCCACAATAGGATTAAGCACAAATAGTCAGTTGTTTAAACTACTGACACAGCTACAAGACGAGGTGCATCGCTTCGCCATTACCTTCCATAGAGACAAGCGAAGCAAACGACAGACCGCCTCGGAACTAGACGAGATAAAAGGAATAGGAGAAACAACTAAGAAGCTATTAATCAGGACATTCGGCAGCGTCAAACAAACAAAAGAAGCAACGAAAGAACAACTGCAAGAACTGATGGGCAAGATACGAGGTGCTAAACTCTACGAAAATCTACATTCAGACCTCAAAAGCTGAGAAATAATGACTACTTTTGCACTTTTGAATAGATAAATAAGAGAAACCATGAGAGCAGTAATACAACGCGTAACGTATGCTTCCGTAACCATCAATGGCATCGAAAAGTCCGCCATAAAACAAGGCTATCTTGTCCTTTTAGGCATCGAAGAAGCAGACGTTCAAGACGACATCCTTTGGCTTGTAAACAAGATCTGCAATCTACGTATCTTTGACGACGAACAAGGCATTATGAACCGATCGATAAAGGACATAGATGGCAACATTTTAGTAGTAAGTCAATTTACGCTAATGGCCTCTTACAAAAAAGGCAATCGCCCCTCCTACTTACGAGCCGCAGGACACGCCACCGCCATCCCTCTCTACGAAGCCTTTTGCAGCGCGCTAAGTGAAGCCATCGGCAAACCCGTAGGCACAGGCTCGTTTGGCGCAGAGATGAAGGTGGCATTGCTTAACGATGGACCTGTAACCATCTGCATGGATACAAAAAACAAAGAATAGCCCTGTCCTATCCCCCCATAAAGAGATTCTCAAAGATAGAAA
Source organism: Bacteroidaceae bacterium (assembly GCA_036652575.1). Taxonomy (GTDB): domain Bacteria; phylum Bacteroidota; class Bacteroidia; order Bacteroidales; family Bacteroidaceae; genus Alloprevotella. The sequence goes on along the minus strand of JAVVVP010000021.1, from coordinate 16,916 downwards.
ATATGACAATAAAAGAAGCACAACAAAGTGTAGACCTTTGGATAAAACAATACGGCGTGCGCTACTTTAGTGAACTTACAAATATGGCGTGCCTCACCGAAGAAGTAGGAGAATTGGCACGAGTTATGGCACGCCGATATGGCGACCAAAGCTTTAAAGAAGGCGAACCACAAGACCCCTCCGAAGAGATGGCAGACGTGTTATGGGTCTTGCTATGCCTCGCAAATCAAACAGGCATAGACCTAACCGAAGCCTTCCATAAGAGCCTTGAAAAAAAGACAAAAAGAGATGCCACACGACACAAGAATAACATTAAATTACAATAGAAAATGAGCGAGCAAACACACTTTCACCTTCCCGTAGAGGATAAATACGAAACCGCATTTAGTAAATACAACCTCCACATTCACGACGAGAATATACACGAAGCCATCCAGAAACAAATAAAAACCCGAACGGCAGAAAACAACACCGACGACGTAAAAAAACTGCTATTGAGCTGCATCGAACTGACCTCACTACGCGTCACCGACAGTAACGAAAGCATTCTAAAACTGACAGAAAACGTAAATGCGTTGACGGACCTCCACCCTGAACTCCCCCCCTTCGCTAGCATCTGCGTATACCCTCGCTATGCAAGCCTCGTAAGTCAGTCGCTCGAAGTAGAAAGTACGGCCATTGCTTGTGTGGCAGGAGGCTTTCCCTCTTCACAAACACCGATCGAAGTAAAGACGGTGGAAACCGCTCTCGCCCTTAACGATGGTGCCACAGAGATTGACTTCGTGATGCCTGTTGGTGCCTTTCTAAGTGGAGATTATGAAACTGTAAACGATGAAATAAGTGAGCTAAAAGAGATTTGCGGCGATAAAAAACTAAAAGTAATCCTTGAAACAGGAGCTTTACAAACAGCTGTAAACATTAAACGCGCAGCCATTATGGCCATGTATAGCGGAGCTGACTTTATCAAGACCTCTACAGGAAAAATAGAGCCTGCTGCAACTCCAGATGCTGCCTACGTTATGTGCCAAACCATCAAAGAATACTTCGATGAAACGGGCATTCGCATCGGTTTTAAAGCCGCTGGAGGAATCAAGACCATAGAAGATGCCATTCTTTACTACACCATTGTAAAAGAGCTTTTAGGCAAAGAATGGCTTAACAATCACTATTTTCGTATTGGAACAAGTAAATTGGCGAATCTACTTCTTACGGATCTTCTCGGAAAAGAATTTTCAGCGTTTTAAGACTCTGCCAAAAGTAGAAACCCCCTTTTTACGCGATCCGTCCGCATAAACATAGAAACTCTTTGCAACACAAGGAAGAGAATAGCCCCATAAACCAAAAGTCTATGGGGCTATTTTTGTACTCGTTCCGAAGAATTGCCCTTTCCACAAGTCTGGCTCACTTCGCTATCTAAAAATCAAGATCCATCATTTAGAGGGGACTTTTTGGCAAGAGCTACATCGTTCTACCAACTACGAAATTCAAGTATTCCGTAAGCGATCGTTTGACTTCAACATCCTTAAAATCAGACAAAAGTTCCATTCCTTGTTCGCAATATCGCTCCATCACTTGTTCGGCATATTCAATACCGCCATTCCTTTTTGTAAAGTCCACCAGTTTCGCTATTTCAGAATCTGTAGCCACTCCCTCTTTTATTTTTGCTGCAAGAGCAAGCATTTCCTCATTTTGAGTGGTATTCAGAACATAAATAGCGGGCAACGTCAACTTTCCTTCCAACATATCGTTACCCGTAGGCTTTCCAATCTCAGAACTAACGGAATAATCGAAGATATCATCCTTTATTTGAAAACAGATACCTACGATTTGTCCAAATTTATATGCTTTTTCGATGAATTCATCGCTTGCGCCAACCGACAAAGCGCCCAATTCAGCACTCGCTGCAAATAACGCCGCCGTCTTCTGATTTATAACAGCAAGATAAGCTTCCTCCGTAAAAGTTTCGTTCTGAATATTAGACAACTGTAGCATCTCCCCCTCTGAAAGCGATTTGCCCAAGCTCGAAATTTTCTGAACAATGCGAATATCACCCGAAAACGAAGCTTGTTCCAGAGCCGAGGATAATAAATAATCGCCTACAAGCACTGCCATCTTATTATCAAAAACAGCGTTGACCGAAGCTTGCCCACGACGCTCATCACTTTCGTCCACAATATCGTCATGCACCAAACTTGCGGTATGGAGTAATTCCAATGTTACAGCCGAATGAAAAGAGGCAGCCGAAATCGTACCTGCTTCACGCGCCATCAGCAAGACCAAAAGGGGGCGCATCATCTTACCCTTGCGCTGTCCGATATAAGACAACACACTATTAAGCAGCTCATTACGATTGTAAAGAGTGCTCTCGAAGAGCTTTCGATACTCTTCTATTTCTGCCAAGATTGGCTGACGTATAATCTCTAATGTATTCACTATAACTGTTTTCGAGTACAAAAGTACGAATAAATCACTATAAGCTCGTTATATTTGAGTATTTTTACACCAAAATACACGAAAATGGAAAAACTATTTCTCTTAGATGCTTACGCGTTGATTTATCGCGCTTACTACGCTTTCATTCGTACCCCTCGAATCAATTCAAAAGGGCTGAATACATCGGCTATTATGGGGTTTATCAATACGCTTGAAGAAGTTTTGCGCAAAGAACAACCCACCCACATCGGAGTAGCCTTCGATCCTGCTGGTCCCACCTTTCGCCACGAAGCATACCCTGCATACAAAGCACAACGAGAATCCACGCCCGAAGACATCCGCTTGGCTGTGCCCATTCTAAAAGAGGTGATACGGGCGTATCACATCCCCATCCTCGAAGTAGCGGGCTATGAAGCCGACGACGTCATCGGGACACTCGCCACAGAAGCTGGAAAACAAGGTGTTACCACCTATATGATGACCCCCGACAAAGATTATGCACAACTTGTATCCGACCATATCTCGATGTATCGCCCGAGCAAAGGCGCTACCGACTTTGAAATTCTCGGGCCAAAAGAAGTGACAGAAAAATACGAACTAAATAGACCCTCACAAGTCATTGATCTACTCGGACTGATGGGCGATGCAGCCGACAATATTCCGGGCTGCCCTGGTGTTGGTCAGAAAACCGCCATCAAACTACTTCAAGAATTTGATTCCATCGAAGGCTTAATCGCAAACACGGATAAACTGAAAGGAGCCCTCAAAAAGAAAGTAGAAGAAAACATAGAAAAAATACGCTTCTCCAAATTTCTCGCTACGATAAAAATCGATGTGCCCCTCCCCCTCGACCTCGATGCCCTAAAATACGAAGCACCCGATAAAGATGCCTTACTTAAAATATTCGAAGAACTCGAGTTGAGAAACTTGATCACAAGAATTATTGGAGAACCCGTAAAAAATACTAAAAAAGCAATTTCTCAACCATCTCTCTTTGACGAATTAGAGGACGAGTGTGCAGAAGAAATAATCTGCGCGAATCTCACGAGCTTAAAAGACCTCAATTTTGACTATCAACTTATTGATACTAAAGAAGAAAGACTAAAATTACAGACTATTTTATTGACAAAACAAATTGTCAGCCTAGATACAGAAACTACGGGAATCGATCCCTTGACGGCAAAATTAGTAGGTTTGAGCTTTAGCGTGGCAGAAAATCAAGCTTTCTATGTACCCATCCCTTCAGTGCAAGAAGAAGCACAAGAAATAGTGAATGAATTTAAAAAAGTGTACGAAAACACGGAATCCTTAAAAGTGGGGCAAAACATCAAATATGATATGACCGTATTGGCTCACTATGGCATCACGCTCAAAGGAAATCTGTTCGACACCATGATTGCCCACTATGTGCTCAATCCAGAGCTGCATCACAATATGGACTTTTTGGCAGAAATCTATCTGAATTATAAAACCATTCACATCGATGAGCTCATCGGTGCCAAAGGGAAAGGACAACGCAATATGGCAGACCTCTCCCCCAACGATGTTTATCGCTATGCTTGCGAAGATGCAGATATTACCTTAAAACTCAAAAACAAACTCGAAGTGGAACTCCGAAATGCGGGAGCGGAACAACTCTTTTACAACATCGAAATGCCACTCGTACCCGTACTGGTTCAAATGGAACGAAGCGGAATATGCCTTGACACCAACGCTTTAAAAGAAACATCGAAGCTCTTTACCACGCGAATGAACATCCTGGAGCATGAGATTTATGCCCTTGCTGGCAAAGAATTTAATCTGGCCTCACCACGCCAAGTAGGCGACGTGTTGTTCGACCATCTGAAGCTATCCGAAAAGGCAAAAAAGACTCAAAAAGGACAATATGTCACCTCAGAAGAGGTGCTCGAAGGATTGCGTTCGGCAAACCCTATCGTCAATAAAATCCTGCAACATCGCGGACTAAAGAAGCTGCTAGGCACCTACATTGACACGCTTCCCCTTCTCCTCAATCCAGAAACAGGAAACGTGCATACCTCTTTTAATCAAACGGTTACATCTACAGGGCGACTGAGTTCTAGTGCCCCAAACCTTCAGAATATTCCCGTACGAGGCGATGATGGAAAAGAAATCCGAAAAGCCTTTGTGCCCGAAGCAGGTTGTCTCTTTTTCTCGGCCGACTACTCCCAAGTGGAACTACGCATTATGGCGCATCTTAGCGAGGATCAAAATATGATAGAAGCCTTCCTTGAAGGTGACGACATCCATGCAGCCACAGCGGCAAAAGTGTACAAAAAGCCCCTTCAAGAGGTAACAAAAGAAGAACGTAGCAAGGCGAAAACCGCCAACTTTGGCATCATCTACGGCATCTCACCCTTCGGATTAGCAGAGCGTATGGGCGTGTCGCGTACTGAAGCCAAAGAATTGATAGATAATTACTTCCTCACCTACCCTCGTATCAAAGAATATATGAATGAGAGCATTCTTCTCGCACGCGAACGAGGCTACATCGAAACCGTATTCCATCGCCGCCGCTTTTTGCCCGACATCAATTCAAAAAATTCTGTTGTACGAGGTTATGCCGAGCGAAACGCCATCAACGCCCCTATTCAGGGTTCGGCAGCCGACATTATCAAGGTTGCAATGATTCGTATTTCTCAACGTTTTAAGGACGAAGGCATACGTTCAAAAATGATACTTCAAGTACACGATGAACTCAATTTCAGTGTTTTTCCCGAAGAAAAAGAACAAGTAGAGCGCATTGTCATCACAGAAATGGAAGCCGCCTACCCTATGAAAGTACCTCTTCGAGCAGATTGCGGTTGGGGTAAAAATTGGCTCGAAGCACATTGATGAGAAACTAAAAATAGAGAAGAACCATCCGCAACGATTTCCTAAATATCACTAACAAAATACGCCTTCCTTGGGCGCATTTTGGGGAGTCCTCTAAGCGGCATCTATTTTAAACAAGCCTAGGGATCGTTGCGCTTTTCTGGCCACTCGGGGGAAGCAGCAGTAATGTTCACGCGATTCTCAGCGATTGACAGCGATATAAAAAGAGAGAAAGATTGAGATTGCTTTGTTCTTTTTAAGTAAGTTGGATTCAATTGTGCGCCCGAAAGATACCTGTAAAGCTGCTCTTTTAGCGGACAGGTCCAATGCTAAAAGAAGGAGTCCATCTAACCTTTTATAGCTAGACAGACTCCTTTTTAATTACGTTGTTCTTCTTTTTACTTTCCTCTGGAGAAGAATTTTTTAATACTACTCACGATACTCTCTGGTCCAGCTGCGGACTGTTCCGAACGTTCTGAACGAGATTCTGAACGCGCTGAAGGCTCTATCCGTGAGCGACGTGATGCGTTTGTGCGGCGCGGCTTGTTGCTACGTGCTGAACGATTGGCCTCTGTCTGTGGCTCCGTTTGCTCTCTGCGATTTGTACGCTCTGGACGACTTGCACTGCGCTGCTCACCACCTCTCGGCTTTTGAGTGGCACTACTTTGCGTGCGTTCCGTGCGTTCTTCGCGAGGCTGCTTGCGAGGCTCACGCTGAGGGCGATTTCTACGCTCTGCATTACCCTGTTCAGGTCGACGTCCCCTACCCTGACTACGTTGCTTTTCCGTTTCAGGTGTTGGCGCAGGTTCAGAGCTCCGATAATCGTGATTCTCTATTACAGGAATACGTATACCAATCAGCTTCTGGATGTCCTTTAAATAAGGACGTTCATCAGCTTGACAAAAAGAGATTGCGACCCCTTCACGCCCTGCTCTACCCGTTCTACCAATACGGTGAACGTAAGTTTCGGGTACATTCGGAAGTTCATAATTGACCACGTGCGATAGATGGTCTACATCTATACCGCGCGCTGCAATATCAGTAGCAATCAAGATGCGCAACGAATGATCCTTAAAACCTTTGAGCGAACGCTGACGAGCATTTTGGCTCTTATTGCCATGAATTGCTTCTGCATGCTGTCCGCACTTGGTTAAGAACTTAGCAATATTATCCGCTCCGTGCTTTGTACGTGTAAAAACAAGAACAGACTCCATTTCTGGGTTCTTCACAAGATCTAAAAGTAAATCCTTTTTATCTTGCTTTTCTACAAAGTAAAGGCTTTGTTCAATCTTCTCTACCGTTGTACTTTGAGGCGTAACCTCCACTTTGATAGGACGTGTTAGAATAGAGTTCGCCAACTTTTCTATTTCAGGAGGCATTGTAGCCGAGAAAAAGAGCGTTTGACGCTTCTCCGGTATCAGTTTCAACACACGTTTGATGTCGTGGATAAAACCCATATCAAGCATACGGTCCGCTTCGTCAAGCACGAAATATTCAAGCTGTTTCAGCGAGATAAATCCCTGAGTACAAAGATCTAGCAAGCGCCCAGGCGTTGCAACGAGCACTTGTACTCCTTGACGAATAGCATTTACCTGTGGCTGTTGCCCCACTCCACCAAAAATCACGGTGTGGCGTAGGTTGGTAAATTTGCCATAAGCCTCAAAACTTTCATCTATCTGAATAGCCAATTCTCGCGTTGGCGTAAGGATGAGTGCTTTTATATCTCTGCCGCGTGCTCCACTTTCAACAAGGCGTTGAAGAAGTGGTAAAGCGAAAGCTGCGGTTTTTCCCGTTCCTGTTTGTGCGCAACCTAGTAAATCGCGTCCTTCTAACAATACAGGAATCGCTTCTTCCTGTATCGGTGTGGCAGTAGAATATCCTGCTGCCGATAGAGCCTTTTGTAGAGGTTCTATCAAATTTAATTCTTTAAATGTCATACAAGGTGCAAAAGTACGACAATAAATCGGATTGAAAAGAAAACCTTGCGAATATCAGCAAAATAGAGTAGGGTGCACGCTTCAAAAGGTGAAGAATATAGCTTAAAAAAACCCTTTAGAGGTCATTAAAGGAATCATTTCTATCTTCTTCGCAGGAAAAACATTTCTTTTAACGAGGTAATTTCAAAAGAAATCAATTATTTTGCCTTACTTTGCAAACCTAGAAGCTTCTTTATTTTAGAATCAGAGAAAACACTTTATGAGAACGAACGAAAATATATTGGAATGGATTTATGTATGCTTTCTAAAAAAGCTACACGAAAAAGATGCACAAGGTGCTGCTAGAACTCATCGCAAAAGAATTACCCGCAACGATGTGATAGCCTATTATAGGCTAAATCCATCTAAAGATCAAGATATTAACGAAGCTCTTCATTACTTGAAATCCTATGGTTTTCATACGCCCTATCCCTTTCCTTTTCGCGACAAATATCGTGTGAAAGAAATGGAAATCGAGGTCGACAAAGACGGGATGCCCTTTCACACGTTTGAAGATAATAAAAAAATATATCTCACGCGCTGTGCCAAAGAAGAGGCAGCCAGACTGCTCAACGAGCGAATTATGGAGCAAGACCCCGAATCGCCTCACCGATACTTATCTCAAAAATTCACGGTGAAAGAAGGTGACATTATGGCAGACGTAGGAAGTGCCGAAGCCCTGCTTTCCTTACAGGTTATCGATAAACTGAAACGATTATACCTCTTCGAAGCTGAAGAAGAATGGAACGAAGCCCTCCGAAAAACGTTTGAACCATGGAAAGAGAAAGTGGTGATAGTCAATAAGTTTGTTTCCAACAAAAACGATGATAAGCACATTTCGTTGGAGCGCTTTTTCAAAAACGAACCCGAGCCCCCGACCATCATTAAGATGGACGTAGAAGGAGCCGAAATGGACGTAATGGAAGGAATGGGTCATTTATGGAACAACAAAAATCTAAAGATCGCCGTATGCACTTATCATCAGCAACACGACTTTGACAGAATCAAGGAATACATCGAAAAGAAAGGAATGAGCCACGAAGAAAGCAAAAAATACATACTAATGAGCTTGGATGGATACCAACCCCCGTATTTCAGAAAAGCGCTACTCAGAGGTTATTTTAAATAACACACCCACAGCCTTTTATTCACCTTCTCCCCAAAAAACACGAACAAAGAACAAGCGGATCCGTCCGCTTGTTCTTTTCTATGGAATGAAGACGATGAAATACGACCAACACCGTTTCCTTCTACCGACGCTCTTTTTCGCTTAAAAAGCAAAGAAAAAGAAGAAATACAGCCTTTTTTTGTGAGTTTCGTCATTTTGTCAGACAAAAATAAGGACGAACTAAATTTTCTTTCTTATATTTGTCGGACAAAACAAAAAAAGGAAGAATCGAATGAAAGAAATAGAGGAACACGAGGCAACACATTCGTTGGTAGACGAGGTGGAAGAACGGCTTTTGAATTACTTCAAAGAACACAATGTGCAAATAGGGGACTCGTTGCCAAAAGAGTTAGAACTCGTTGAAACCTTAGGAGTTGCCAGAAGCGTAGTGCGCGAAGCATTAAGTAGATTGCGTATGATGGGACTCATCAAAACGCGCACGAAACGGGGTATGATCCTATCGGAGCCCAATTTAATTGGAGGCATACAACGCGTTATTTCACCTCATTTCTTTCGTCCTAGCACGCTGCTCGATTTATTGGAATTGAGAATTTCTTTAGAAATAGGCTTCTGCACACAAATCGTGGATCTTATTACAGACGAACAAATAGAAGCACTCTCGCAAACCGTAGAACGCAGTGTGTTTCACGAAAACAAATCGTATGATTTAGTAGATGAATTTGCGTTTCATACAATGTTATACGACATCTCCCAAAATAGATTTGTCAAAGACTTTCAATTGATTCTGCATCCCGTAATGAATTACGTAAAAAAGAATTACGAGTCCGAGCTACACTCCATCAACGAATCGCTGAGCGAGTCGGAGCAACTGGTGACGCATTCAGATTTGCTAGCAGCTCTAAAAACGAAGAAGGCAGAAACCTTTCGTTTGGCCATGGAACGACACTTTTTTTCTTATCGCTCCTTCATCAAGGAGCAACGCATTTTAATATCTAATCCATAAAACAAAGTACCAATGAGAAAAATTTATCTTTTTATTGGGTTCTTCTTAGCCAGTTGGCTAACGACAACCCTATGTACCGCACAAACCATCGGTTCCTTAAAGGTGACAGATGTAGCCGTAGCTCCCGTTGTAAGCAAGGGGGAAAATCCCGTGTATTATTACATTCTATCGGCTGCCACGCAAATGGTTCCGAATGATAAGGCGGGCATTCCAGACACCTATTTCCCGATGTTCGAAAAGAATATCGTGCTGGTGAATGCAAGTCAGACGGAAACTAATTACAAAGCGCACGCCGCTCAATTCACGAACAACGAACAATTTCAACTCGTGAATGAGGGTGGGGCGTTGAAGTTGAAAAATAGAGCAACAGGCGGCTATATGGTGAACTCGTGGGGTTCATCGGCTACAGGCGAAACCTTCCAAAACATCTTGATCCCCAACTCCACAAAACAGTATCTCTTGAAAACTGGAGGACGAAGCCCTTTGTGGATCAAATATACAGACCAAGAATTGATCGCCAATCGCTATAACTACAACGGTGGCGGAGCACAGAATGCAGAGAAAACCACAGCATGGTATTTTCTTCCAGCCTCCGCTATTTCTACACAACTCTTTCTGAAACTAAATGAAGCAGAGTTGCTAAAGAATTCTTTAAGCATCGGCGTTCACCCTGGACAATTGTCTCAAGCCACGTTCGACGACTATGTCAACACACTCCAGCAAATTCGCTCCTCTACGGAACAGACCGAAGCTACGCTCCAATTGATAAAAACCGCTATCACAAAGGTTACAACAGAGGTTATTCTGCCCAAAGCAGGCGAAGCATACTATATCAAATCAGCGTCTCAACCTTATGATAACAGAGGGTATTTCCTTTCTGTAGACGAACAAGGAAATGTAACGAGTAGCGAAAAGGACATCGTGGGAAATGCATCCTCTATCTGGGAAATGAAAGGTACAGATGCTGCCTTGAAGATGGTAAACAAGGCTACAAACCAACAAATACAACCCGTATCAAATGGCAATACCGCTTTTGCAATGGGCGAAACGAATGTACCCATCACGTTCAACTACTTGGGTGAAGGACAATTCAATCTGCAATCAGGAAACATTGTTTACCATCGTTCCGCCACGGCAACCCGCTCTCTTTTTAATTACAAAGGGGGACGAAACTCCGCTTCCTCTTGGCTTATTTACAAAGCCGACGATAGCTACTACAAAGAAGGGTTGCTCTCTTTGATAACCGATGCAGAAGCATTACAAGGAAACACCCTCATAGGAACCCATCCTGGCGAAGCGCCACAAGCAGCACACACCGCGCTCACCACCGCCATTGCAAAAGCGAAAGCCACAACTTTGAATTACAAAGAAGCATTCAATGCCCTAACCCTTTCCTTGAAGACCTTTAAAGATTCAAAAGTAACACTCCTCCTGAGTACTCCCGAAAAAGAACAACTCTACTATGTCATCAGCGCATCAACAACTACCTATTGCAAGGGTATGGCCATGAATGGCGCTCCCGAAGGCGTACAAATGAACTTTGTAACGAAAAGTTTTAACCCCACTATGATTTGGAAATTTATAGATCGCGGAAATGGTAAAGTAGCCATACAAAACAAAGCAACAGGACTCTATATCGCAGAAAATGCCGAAAAAGGGACCAGTAAAACGCCAGCTGATTATTCCGTTATAGACTTGGATTATCAAGGACAATACCATCTCAAATGCGGTACTTTGGCTCCTTTGCATTGCCAAGCCAATGGTTCTCTTATTGTGAATTGGGAAGCAGGAATCAATTCCGCTTCTGTTTGGCGTTTCGAAGCATTAACCCCAGCCGAAATGACAGCAGAGGTAGCGATTTCAAACCTTAGCGCAAAACAAGGACGCACCTCTACAGGTATCGGAAATAAAGAAGCAACACTTCTTTCCGTAAACGTTGCAGTTCAAGGACTTCTTGGAGAAACGACACTCAAGTCTATGACGTACAACTTAAACGGAACAACCCAAAAAAGCGATGTAAAGAAAATAAAGCTCTATCAAACAAACACAGACTATCGCTTCCGCCTAAAAGAGGCTACGCTCCTCGCAACGAGCACCCCCATAGAGGGCTCTATTACCACCACCTTTGATACACCGCTACCGTTACAATCGGGCAACAATTATTTTTGGCTTACGTGCGATGTGGCAGACGATGCAAAAGAAGGAAACCTTATCGATGCACAAATCGTTTCGTGTGTAGATGGAACGGGTAAAACCATTCTCTCTTCTGAGGGTAATCCAGCGTTTGCAGCTACCATTTTCACAACGCAAGCCACCGTATTAACCTGTGGCGATTGGGGCTCAAAATATTATCGTATTCCCGCTATCATCACCGCAAATGACGGCTCCTTGATAGCGGTAACCGACCGACGTATCTCTTCAAATACCGACCTTCCCGCTCACGTAGACGTCGACGTAAACCGAAGCACCGACAACGGGAAAACATGGAGCGCACCCCTCATCGTGGCAGGCGATGACCCCACTGCAATAGGCTACGGAGATGCTGCGATCTTGAAAAACAAGAACGGACGACTCCTCCTTCTCTACAACGGAGGACCACGCGGACTTTTCAACAGTTCAGAAAACGATCCTTTCCGTAAATACAAAATACATAGCGATGACAACGGCATCACGTGGTCTAAACCCATAGATATCACAAAGCAATTGTATGCAACAGGCTGTGCAGATCCAATCGCTGCCAAATGGACCTCCATGCTGCTCACTTCGGGCGTAGGCATTTGCACGCGTGATGGTGTATTGATGGTGGCTGTAGCTGCTGCCGTTCCAGGACAAAACGGCTTCTCCGATTTTGCAGCCGTCTCCTACGACAACGGAGATACATGGAAAGTGGAATCAACTCAAACCGCATGGAAGTCTGGAGATGAAGCAAAATTGGTGGAACTCAATAATGGAGACATTATGATCAGTATGCGCAGAGGCGGAGGAAGACAGATAAACACATCGCCAGACAAAGGCAAAACATGGCGCACCTCTTACCTCAACGATCAATTGAAATCACCCGCTTGTAACGGAGAAATCCTTCGCTATACTTCTACTCTTGATGGCTTCAAGAAAAACAGAATCTTACATTCTCTTCCTTACGCATCCAACCGTAGCAACGTAAGCGTTATGCTAAGTTACGATGAAGGAATCAATTACAATGTGCGCAAAACCATTTGTCCTGGACCTTCTGCTTATTCAGCTTTAACCATTCTTCCGAATGGCAACATTGGCTGTTACTTCGAAGATGGAGGTGAAAATATGGATATGGTGTTTGTTAGTTTTACCTTGGATTGGCTAACCAACGGTGCTGATAAATTCGAATCCGCAACAGTCGGCATGCAAGAGGTTTCCGCCAACGACCTAAAAGTGTGGTCTGAAAATGGAAAAATCAAAACCAATCGACCCGACACCCTTCCCAACGTTTACGAACTATCGGGAATCCAGCAAAACCCCGAAAATAAACTACAAAAAGGTATCTATCACGTGAAAGTAGGAAAAGAAGTGCGCTCTATTTTGATAAAATAAACACAGAGCCTCGACAGAACCCATACAACGGTCACAAACAAGAACCGAAAGGAGAAACACACCTCTCTTTTCGGTTCTTCTTCGTAATCTCTCTCTCTCGCTTATCTTTCAAAAAAGAGAAGCAACACGCTATTCACAAAAAAGAGAAGCAATAACACTCCTTATCTAAAGGGAAATAGCTATTTTTGTGGTCTATAACAAAGAAACAAGTATATGGCGAAAGAGGAATTAACCCCAATGATGAAACAGTTCTATGATCTGAAAGCAAAGCACCCAGATGCTTTATTGCTTTTTCGTTGTGGCGACTTCTACGAAACCTATAGCCAAGATGCCGTCGTAGCATCTAGAGTATTGGGCATCACGCTCACCCGTCGCCACAACACAGGGAAAAAGCCAAGCATCGAGATGGCGGGCTTTCCCCACCACGCACTCGACACCTATCTGCCCAAACTCGTACGTGCAGGACATCGTGTCGCTATCTGCGATCAGTTAGAAGACCCCAAACAAACCAAATCGCTCGTAAAGCGCGGCATCACAGAACTCGTCACACCTGGCGTAGCCCTAAACGACAACGTGCTATCGTGTAAAGAAAACAACTTCCTTGCTGCCGTCCACTTTGGCAAAGCACAATGCGGACTTTCACTATTGGACATCTCGACAGGCGAGTTTCTCGTGGCAGAAGGCACCACAGAATACGTAGACAAACTCATAAACAGCTTTTCACCCAAAGAAATCCTCTTTGAACGTGGACGAAAAACCCTCTTTGAACAAAGTTTTGGGGCACGCTACTTCACCTTCGAACTCGAGGACTGGGCTTTCCAAGAACAAACAGCCAAAAACAAACTACTCAAACACTTTGAGGTGAAAAATCTGAAAGGATTTGGCATAGACCATATGATCAACGCCATCACCGCAGCTGGAGTCGTGCTGCAATATCTAGAGATGACGCAACACACGCACACAGCACACATCAACACCCTTACCCGCATAGAAGAGGAACGCTACGTGCGGCTCGACAAATTCACCGTGCGCAACCTCGAACTCCTTTGTCCCATGAACGAGGGCGGCAACTCCTTGCTCGGCGTGATAGACCACACCGTGTCGCCAATGGGTGCACGCCTTCTTCGTCGCTGGCTCTTATTCCCACTTCGCGACGTGACACTTCTCAACGAAAGAATGGATGGCTTGGAATACTTCTTTCGCGAACCAGAATTTCGAGCCCTTATAGACGAACAACTAAAGAGGATAGGGGACTTGGAACGAATTGTATCGAAAATCGCAGTCGGTAGAATCAATCCGCGCGAAATGGTGCAGCTCCACACCGCGTTGGATGCAATCCGTCCTATCAAAACGGCTTGTCTACACGCCAAAGACCGTTCGCTCCAACGATTGGGCGAACACTTGCATCTATGCGAAGAAATCCGCGAACGCATCACACGCGAAATCAATCCAAACGCTCCAATCCTTGCCCAAAAAGGAAATGTTATTGCCGATGGCGTGAATGCAGAACTTGACGACTTGCGCAGCATTGCTTTCTCGGGAAAAGACTATTTACTCAAAATACAACAACGCGAAATTGAAGCGACAGGCATCTCCAGCCTTAAGATTGCTTTCAACAATGTGTTTGGCTATTATATAGAAGTACGCAATGCCCACAAAGAGCGTGTTCCGCAAGACTGGATACGCAAGCAAACCCTCATCAACGCAGAACGATACATCACGCAAGAGCTGAAAGAATACGAAGAAAAAATTCTTGGCGCGCAGGACAAAATTCTTGTACTCGAAACGAAACTATACAACGAATTAGTGCAAGCTACAAGCTGTTTCATTGCCGATTTTCAAACGAATGCAATTTTGCTTGCCCAGTTGGACTGCCTGCTATCACTCGCCTATGTGGCAGAAGAGAACCACTACATTCGCCCCGCAATAGACAACTCCACAACGCTCGACATCGTGAAAGGACGGCATCCCGTGATAGAAACACTCATGCCCGTAGGAGAAAGCTACATCGCCAACGATGTGCTGCTCAATTGCCAGAAACAACAAATCATGATCATCACAGGACCCAATATGGCAGGAAAGAGTGCTTTGCTTCGGCAAACAGCCCTCATCACACTCTTGGCTCAAATTGGTTCTTTTGTACCCGCCGAACGGGCTCACATCGGTTTAGTTGACAAAATCTTTACACGCGTAGGTGCGAGCGACAACATCTCTGTAGGAGAAAGTACCTTTATGGTGGAAATGACGGAGGCTGCCAACATCATGAACAACCTTACGGAGCGTAGTCTTGTGCTCTTCGACGAACTAGGAAGAGGTACTTCGACCTACGATGGCATCTCTATTGCTTGGGCTATCGTGGAACATATTCACGAAAACACAAAAGGACATCCACGCACACTCTTTGCAACCCATTACCACGAACTCAACGAAATGGCGAAATCGTTTTCGCGCATCAAGAATTTCAACGTCTCAGTGCGCGAAGTCGATGGTCGCGTCGTATTCCTACGCAAACTCGTGGCAGGAGGCAGTGAGCATTCTTTCGGTATCCATGTGGCAAAGTTGGCAGGCATGCCCCGCAGCATTGTGAAACGCGCGGAAGTGATTCTTAAAGAGCTGGAAATCAACAATGCTAACGATGGTGTTTCACGCCCTCCCAAAGGGGAGATTGCCAATAGCCGCGAAGGTATGCAACTGAGTTTCTTTCAACTCGACGATCCTGTACTCAGCCAAATTCGCGACGAGATCATCAACCTCGACGTAAACAATCTGACACCACTGGAATCGCTCAATAAACTCAACGAAATCAAAAAAATTATTCAAGGAAGATAGGATAGAAAAGATTGATTAGGAAGTCCAAATCTATAACCTCCCGCCATTTATTACCATACACATAATCCCATTCATACGTTAGCCCCAGTCGTTTAACATACGTTTTTTCATCACTGCTTCCTAATCTCGTTTTAACTCTTTTTATCAAAGCCAATTCGGAACCTGCGGTATTAGGAAAAGACACCTTCAAGTTTATTGGCAAGGCAGCTGGAATATGTTCCTCCCACAACTTACAAGCATATTCAAAGGCTCCAATTTTTGTGGCAGACCAACCCAGTCCTTCCTATTGCACATTAATTATTGTTCCACCTTCCACTTTTCTTACCAAAGTTGAAGGTAATAATTTGTTAGAACTATTATCAGACCCATAGACCGGGCTTCTCTACATCCTGAGCTGTAATAACATTTACACAAAAGATTGTACTAATCAATAAAATTATCTCCTTTTTCATAATCATATTATATTTATTTTCTTTCTTGTTTTATTGTTCATAGTATCTTTGAACACAAGAATATATATCCCTTTTTGCAAATCAATGCTCAACGAACCTTTTTCAACTACATTCTTTTGATAGACTTCCTTTCCTTTTAAATCGAAAACAGAAAGTTTCGTTATTCTCGAATCACTTACCATTATATCAATTCCTCTACCGTTTTGCGTGATTTGGACTCCGTTACTTAAATTTACATCCGGAATTGAGGTTAACGAATCATCAATGCGTATAATATTACTATCTGTGTGTCCATAATTATTTCCTAAACTTACAACAACTGATTCACCAATAGAGACACAGGCTTTTGCTACGTATGGCATTTCTACATTTGGGAAAAAAACGTCATAACCCACATAAGGAAGAACGTACAATGTTCCTTCTCGATAATCTCCTGTTGCTATTATTTCAAATGTAGCATCATAATTATCGTAGTTAGGAAATTCAGTATCCAAGGTCATATCGAGAACTCTTAATTTAGGCACTCGTGGCAAAACATCCACTTTTACAGGAATTGTTATTTGATACCACTCATAAGGATGTCTTTTCATATAGACGTTGCATTCTATTCTACCTATTTGGAACACTGTTTCCGCCACTGAATCAACGTACGATCTATAATAAGTAACCCCTCCCCGAAATACATGTGGCTGAAT
>JAVVVP010000020.1:0-34469 GCA_036652575.1 Bacteroidaceae bacterium | reverse complement strand
ATGAAATAATTAAACGAACCGAAAAGCCAGTTATTGCAATTGCTACGCATATTCATTGGGATCATATTGGAGGGCATCGATACTTTCACGAGTTCTATGCTCATCAAGAAGAATTAAGTTGGCTTAAGGGCGACTTTCCCTTGACGTTAGAAACGATTAAAGAAATGGTTACAGAGCGATGTGAAATGCCTAAGGATTACGACATCAATACGTACGAGTTCTTTCAAGGCACGCCTACACGACTCGTAAAGGATGGAGACACCATAGACCTCGGTGGACGATCGATTCAAGTGTTACACACTCCTGGGCATTCGCCTGGACATCTGTGCTTTTGGGAAGAGGAACGTGGGTATCTATTTACGGGTGATTTGGTCTATAAAGAGATGCTTACCGCTTATTTTCCTTCTACAAATCCCGCTCAATATCTTATGTCGCTTGAGAAAATAGCACAACTTCCAGTTTTAAACGTTTTTCCAGCGCATCATTCGTTAACGATCCAGCCTGAAATATTGATACGCATGCGAGATGCTTTTAGAATGTTACAGAAAGAAGAGAAGCTACACCACGGAAGTGGGGTCTTCGACTACGGTGATTGGAGTGTGTGGTTATAATCACTCCTAAAATAATTACAGGTGCCCCCGTTTCATTCGGGACTCAAAATCTTTGTAATTTTATAAAATAGAAAAGCGGGCAAACAGTTTATTAAAACTATTTGCCCGCTTAAAAGTTGCGGAGACCCGACTCGAACGGATGACCTCCAGGTTATGAGCCTGGCGAGCTACCAACTGCTCCACTCCGCGATCAATGTATTTCTGAATTGCGGATGCAAAGATACAGGTAAAAAACGAGAGTAGCAAATATTCTCGCGTCTTTTTCGCTAAAAGTATTTTTTTGAGAACCTTTTTTACTCATTTAAGGAGAATCGGTTGGTTGTTAAATGATAAAATGCTAAATTTGCACACTATGAACTCTACGTGCAAGGTCGCAAGCAAGAGTATCAAAAAAAGAGAAATCTAGATATGTCAATTTCTAAAACACGGAATATCTTAGTAGAGGTGGCTCGTGGGCTTTTTGCTCAAAAAGGGCTAGAGGACACCACGATGAACGATATCGCTATCGCGTCAAAGAAAGGACGTCGCACGCTCTATACTTATTTTAAAAATAAGGAAGATGTTTATTACGCGGTCATTGAGACGGAGCTTGAACGCCTAAGCGACAAAATGGACGAAGTAGCCACCATGGATATTGAAGCGGAACAAAAAGTAATCCTGCTCGTCTATACGCATCTAAATATGATAAAAGAAGCGGTATTTCGTAACGGGACACTCCGCGCAGAGTTCTTTCGAAATATTTGGATGGTGGAACGAGTGCGAAAGAAATTTGACAACTCAGAACTTGAACTTTTTTGTCGGGTGCTCGAAGAAGGAAACGGACAAGGTAAATTTCGTATAGAAAACGTGCATCTAATGGCGGACATCTTCCATTACAGCCTGAAAGGATTAGAAGTACCTTATATATACGGTCGCCTAGGTGAAGGGCTCACCGAAGTAACGAGCCGCCCGATTGTGGCTGGTTTGATTCGTAGATTGCTTGGAATGAATTCAAATTATTAAAAACGAAACTATAAACTTTTGATTATTATGGGACTATTAACAGGAAAAACAGCGCTAATCACAGGTGCAGCTCGCGGTATTGGTAAAGCTATCGCAATTAAATTTGCAGAAGAAGGTGCAAACATTGCTTTTACAGACTTAATCATAAATGAGATAGGCAAAGAGACAGAAGCCGAAATAAGCGCGAAAGGCGTGAAATGCGTAGGTTATGCTTCAAATGCTGCCGATTTTGCTCAAACCGAAGAAGTGGTCAATCAAGTAAAAACAGACTTTGGCTCAATTGATATTTTGGTAAACAATGCAGGTATCACAAAAGATGGATTGATGATGCGTATGACGGAGCAGCAATGGGATGCCGTTATTACGGTCAACTTGAAATCCGCCTTCAACTTTATTCATGCTTGTACACCCATTATGATGCGTCAGCGTCAAGGTAGCATCATCAATATGGCATCGGTTGTCGGCGTTCACGGCAATGCGGGTCAAAGTAATTATGCCGCATCAAAAGCGGGTCTTATTGCCCTTGCAAAGAGTGTCGCACAAGAAATGGGTAGCCGTGGCATTCGTGCAAATGCGATCGCTCCAGGTTTTATCGAAACCGCGATGACAGCCGCTTTGCCCGATGACGTGCGCAAAGACTGGGCCGCTAAAATACCGCTTCGCCGTGGTGGTCAGCCAGAAGACATCGCCAACGTTGCAACCTTCCTTGCTTCCGATCTTTCTAGCTACGTAAGCGGTCAGGTGATACAGGTTGATGGTGGTATGAATATGTAATAAGTAAAGAAGTAAGGAGTGAGATAGTTGAAACAAGATGCAAGGTGTAACCACAACGCGAAGTTCAAACTTCTCACTCTACACTTTTAAAAAGCATGACAGTTCTTTACGAAGACAATCATATTATTATTGTCAACAAAGCCTCATCGGAGATTGTACAAGGCGATAAAACGGGAGATATACCATTATCGGAAACGGTAAAACAGTATATCAAGGAGACTTATGGAAAACCAGGGAATGTGTTTCTAGGAGTTGTCCATCGACTAGACAGACCCGTGAGTGGCGTGGTGGTCTTTGCTCGTACAGGTAAAGCATTGACTCGCTTGAATGAGCTGTTTCGTATGAGTGATGTACATAAAACGTATTGGGCCATTGTGAAGAACCCTCCTATACCCAGCGAAGGAACACTTGTGAATTGGATTGTCCGAAACGAGAAACAAAACAAGTCGTACGCTTACGACAAGGAGGTAAACAACTCCAAGAAAGCGATACTAGACTATCGTACGATAGGAAAATCTGATCGTTACACACTGTTAGAAATCAATTTACATACGGGAAGGCATCATCAAATACGTTGTCAATTAGCGAAAATGGGATGCCCTATTAAAGGAGACTTGAAGTATGGCTCGGAACGCAGTAATCCCGATGGTAGCATTAGTTTACACGCTCGCCAAGTGGAGTTCATTCATCCCGTTTCGCAAGAGCCGATAAACGTGATTGCACCTGTGCCTGACGGAAATCTATGGAACGGGTTTAAGGTGTAGTACATTTTGAACACTTTATAGGAAAGAATGGAAATTAGTTATTCGGCTAATTTCATTGATTATAATTACCTTTGTCGCCTCTTAAGAATACAAAGAATGAATCAAAAAAAGAAGAAAAGAGTTGCATTCAAACTACGAATAGCAGCCTTGTTATTTTGTTTGTCTGTTTCAATCACAGCAAAGCCTTTTGTTGAAAACACAGACAGCGCAACCTCACAAGTGGCGAAACGCTCTCTTTTTAAGAAATTTAGTGATTATCTAGCCCAGTCTAATAAGCCAAAGCCAAATAAAAAGTTTGATTTCAGTTTCTTAGGGGGCCCTCATTTTTCTTCCGATGTTGGATTAGGTATCGGTCTTGTGGCTTCAGGACTGTACTCTATGGATCGGAAAGACTCCTTATTACCCAAGTCCAATGCTTCTTTTTACGGAGACCTGACCACCAAAGGCTTTTTGCTAGCAGGCCTGCGAGGAAATGTGTTTTATAAAAAGAATCGGTATCGATTAGATTATAGGCTATACATTTATACCTTTCAAGGCAACTTTTGGGGTATTGGATACGACGAAGGAAAGCAGGATGGTAACGAGAGTAAATTTAGGCGAAATGAATTTGATTTTATGCCGCGCTTCTTGTTCCGATTAACGGAGCACAGCTATGCAGGACCCTTGCTCAACGTTAAATACGTGAAGGCAACAAGTCTGGACGCTATCGCAAAAAGACTTCTTGCAGACAAAGAGAAGTCTGTGCTAAATCTCGGGGTGGGCTTTTCCTACATCTATGATACGCGTGATAATGTCTTGGATGCTCACAAGGGTATGTATGCAAAAGTAGATCAACTTTTCAGTCCCACGTTTTTGGGCAACAAGAAATTCAACGGCTCCACCGATTTGTCTCTTAGTGGTTATCAAAAAATCTGGAAAGGTGGTGTTCTGGCGGGCGAGCTGCATTCGCAATTAACCTACGGCACGGTTCCGTGGACCATGCTAGCAAGTGTCGGTTCGAGCAATCGAATGCGTGGATATTATGAAGGGCGTTATCGCGACAAGAACATTCTAGAAGGTCAGATAGAACTACGCCAACACATATGGAAACGCCATGGTGCCGTGGTTTGGGTTGGCGCTGCCAACGTATTTCCTTCCTTTTCTGATGCAAGACTTAAAAAGACCTTGTCTAATTACGGCATCGGGTATAGATGGTGCTTTAAAGAGCACGTAAATATCCGCTTAGACTATGGTATCACGCCGAATGGCCCTGGTTTTTTGTTCAATATAAATGAAGCATTTTAAAATGAAACGGTTAAGAATAACTTTTTTCTTTTATCTCTTTATTCTGATTTTGCCCAATATAGCTCTTTGTTTTACAGAGCATTTGACAACAGCAGAATATATCTCCTTGATCCTATTTCCACTGTCTGTTTATTGGCTACTCTTGACGAGCGTTCGTAAGATGAGTGCGGTGTATCTCTACCTCTTCCCCCTCCTATTTTTAGGAGCCTTTCAGATTGTGCTACTTTATATATTTGGAGCTGGCTGCATCTCTGTCGATATGTGGCTAAATCTGGTGACAACCAATACCTCGGAGGTGAACAAACTCTTGTCGCAGTTGTTGCCGTCCATTGTTGCCGTCATTATTATATATGTTCCCTCGCTAATTTATGCGTCCATTGCGGTCTATCGAAAAGAAATGCTCCCTCAAAGCGAGTGCATAAAACAACGGAAAATAGGGGGCGTACTACTCTTGTTAAGTATCTGTTCCTTAGGGATTAGTTCTACCGACGAAGATTTCCATATAGAACACAGCGTCTTTCCTCTTAATGCTCTTTATAATTGCAAACTAGCCATTAACAGACAGATCACGACGAACCACTATGTGGAGAAGGTAGCACCTTTCCAATTTGGAGCCACCGACAACGAACAAAATGATTCGTCTAAAATCGTAGTCTTGGTGATCGGCGAAACAAGTAGAGCGTGCAATTGGTCTCTTAATGGTTATCAGCGCAACACGAATCCTCTCTTGTCAAAAGAACCTCGATTACTCGTTTATCGGGATTGTATGAGCCAAAGCAACACCACACATAAAAGTGTTCCGATTATGCTATCGCCAGCCTCCGCCGAGAATTATAATTTACTCTATCGTACAAAGGGCGTATTAGCCGCTTTTCGTGAAGCGCAGTATTACACGGCCTTCTATTCCAATCAGCAGCCCAACAATTCGTTTATTGATTTCTTAGGCAATGAAGCCCACGAAAAGCGCTATACAGGTGAGGACCATCAAGTCACAAAATATGATGGCGTTTTGTTATCGCATTTAGATAAAATCATACAGAAAAAGCCTGGTAATCTGTTTGTCGTATTGCACACCTACGGTTCGCATTTCAATTATTCAGAACGCTATCCCAAGAGCTTTTCTTATTTCAAACCCGATTCGAATTGCAATGCAAAGAAGAGCAATAGAGCCGAACTTATCAATGCGTACGATAACTCCATCAGATATATTGATTACTTCTTATCCGAAATCATTTCAAAACTTAAAAACAGCAAAAGAAGTGCTGCGATGCTCTATCTCTCCGATCACGGTGAAGATATATTTGACGACGAACACGCTTCCTTTCTCCACGCATCTCCAAAGCCCACCTATTATCAATTGCATATACCCTTCTTGATATGGACCTCGACCGCCTTTGGCGAGAAGCACCCATTGGAACAGCAAAATCTATCCTCTCATCGTTCGTTTGCGATCGGTAGCGATTGTGTGTTCCATACTTTATTGGGGTTAGGTGGGGTCAACACAACGTTCAGAAATGATTCTCTTTCATTAACCAATCGTCTATTCTATCCCAAGAAGAGACATTATATCAACGACCATAATGAGCCAATGGGCTTTGATAAATGTTTTGATGCTTTGGACCGTAAGATGATTAAACAACACAAATTACGAAATGAATAAATTATCCATTAAGAAAGGATTCACATTCGCTTGTGGTATCCTTGTGTCTGCTCCTTTAATGGCTTCGTATGGGCTAGCAAATCAAGAAAGTGACGAGATGGCACCTCCAAGTAACAAGATAGAATTTATCAAATATGGTAATCTGGATTCTTGGATAACACGCAACGTCAAAGAAAGCGGTATTATTGGCGGCAAAACAAAAGCACTGTATGAAATCGCTCCAACGGCAACGTGGAATGAAACAAAGGCTTATACCAATCAAGGAGGTTCACCGTGGGCCACCTCAAACGTGTTAGCAAAAGTTTGTGGCATAACGAAAACAAACACTTCGGTCTACAAAGAGGCACGTCCAGGCAATGGCTATTGCGCTCGTTTAGAAACGCATATTGAGAAATGTGCTGTGTTTGGTATCGTAGACATCAAGGTTCTTGCCGCAGGTTCTATTTATTTAGGCGCAATGTTAGAACCTGTAACGAGCACCTCGAAGCCCATGAGCAAGATAAATGCAGGCATCCCCTTCAATCGCAAACCTAAAGCCGTCTGCTTTGATTACAAAGTGAAACTTTCGGGAATAGAAAATAGAATTAAACAAACGGGGTTTAGCCACGTGTCACAGGTAAAAGGTATTGATATGGCAGATTGTGTCTTGTGCTTACAAAAAAGATGGGAAGATGCCAAAGGGAATATCCATGCTTCGCGAATTGCAACCATGGTAACGTTTTTCAACCGCAACACAAACGGATGGGTCAATAACGCACAATTTCCTATTCACTACGGAAATATAACTGGCAC
Organism: Bacteroidaceae bacterium; assembly: GCA_036652575.1. GTDB lineage: Bacteria > Bacteroidota > Bacteroidia > Bacteroidales > Bacteroidaceae > Alloprevotella. Next base: position 27,582 of record JAVVVP010000020.1, on the reverse strand, counting down.
TTCTTACTTTCATTCGTTTATGGCGTTACAAAATGGCGAAGAAGCAAAATACGCAATGAATAGCAAGGGGCAGATGGTCCCCATTCAAGAGACCGCTTGGGGAAATGCCAACGACACCCCTACCCACCTGCTCTTGCAATTCTCTTCAAGTCATGGAGGTGCTTACATTGGTTCTCCTGGCAACACGTTATGGGTTGACAATATCCGTTTAGTTTATTGACCAAATCCTCGAAATAATCCAAAAGGAGCGCGCTCGATGCAAAATTTGAGCGCGCTCCTTTTGGATTTCGAGCGCGCTCAAATTTTCAGACCTTACACTGCCCGCGTAAAAAGAAGCCACGTTCTAACTCGGCAGAACGTGGCAAACTCTTCATGATTATATTGTTTGCTAAAACTTTTTATTTAAATCAGAAATGAAGAGTTATACAATACCCATATGATAAAAAAGAACGAGGCATCAAAGCATCCCCGCTATTCCGATCTATTCGCTTATATTATCGTATCCACTGCAAATATAAAGAGAATGACCGATATTTGCAAACAAAACGATTCGAAATTTACACTTCTTCCTTTTTTAGCACAACGAAAGCGAGGATGCACGAGTCTATCGCACATCCCCGCTAAATATAGACAAGGGCTTCCTTTGTTGGTGAAGAAAACGAGGCTTATTCTTTATGTTCTATGAAATATCGTTGCGATTTGAGTAGATTACGCGCTTGAAGCACCATCGTTTTCGTTTCGCTCAACACGTTTAGATAAAGCATACTTCCGCGTGTAGAGATGGCTTCGGTGTCGCTATTGATACGGCGTAGTTGCTTTTTAATCGCATCGGCAATGTTGTCAAAAAGTTTATCGCGCATATCTAGCACCACATCGAGATGCGAAAAGTCTTTAGAGCGAAGTAGCTCATTTATTTTATCAAAAATTTGCTCCACATCATTATTGACACTCATCAAATCAAACACTTGTTCTTTTGATAAGCCTTTGTGGTTATTATCGATGTATTCGTAGGCGGGACGTGTGATGTGTACAAGTGCTTTTGTCACTTCAGAGATATAGTCTACAATTTGCACATAGAAGTGCCCGGTATCAATGTTGTTATTTTGTAGCATCTGCAACGTACTGACAATGTTGTGCTTGCGTTCACTAGCTTCTTTACATAAGGTGTCCGCTTCAGCCGATACGGCTTTGAGCACTTTTCGGTTCTCTTTAAATACGGCAACAAGGGTACGATTGTAGATGCGCGTTACTTGCTCCATAATGTTTACCACTTCTTCCGTACATCCATAGAGCACTTCTTCCGTTGTACCTTCCACGAGCCGTATTTCCTTGTGGTCTTCAGTTACTGTATCTTTCTTCTTAAAGCAGTTACTGCGAACGACCACGACTAAACACAACACCACGACAGCCACAATCACAAATCCGTTGGTCCAGATAAAAAGAGAGGAAAGGGAGAAGGTGATGGTGAAGGCGGCAATCGCGGTTAAGAACCAGCCCGAAATGACAGTGACAACGCCCGTGATACGATAAACGGCACTTTCTCGTCCCCAAGCTTTATCGGCAAGGGAGGAACCCATGGCGATCATAAACACAACATAAGTAGTCGATAGGGGTAGTTTATAAGAAGTTGCCAAAGAGATAAGAATGGAAGCGGCAGAAAGGTTTACGGTGGCACGTATTAAGTCGTAAGTAACATTTCCTCGTTCCGCCACAGGAAGTTGTTCAAATCTAGTCGCAATGGCAAGGCGAAGCCTACGGGGTACGAGGTTCTGGCATACCGTGTTCAGTGTTAAGGCCGCTCGCACTAATTGCCGTGCCAAAAGCGTTGACCCAAACTGTTCATGCCCTGCGGTTTGAGAAGAGAGCGACAATTCAGTTTGTGTCACCTTCATTGCTTTGCGAGAAAAGAACAAGGTGAATACCATAACCACACCTGCGCCACCAAGTAACCACACGTTCGCTTGCGCGGGGTTCATCAGTGCTCCCATCTGAATGGTTTGACTACCCGCTTGTTGTGCTATTTTATAAGCATCGAACCCCGCCAACGGTACGCCGATAAAGTTCACGAGGTCGTTCCCTGCAAATGCAAGTGCTAAAGAGAATGTACCCATCAAAATTGTGATGCGAAGAATGTTTACTTTCAGTTGTTGCAAAGCAAAGAGGAGGAGAGAACAAGCCAACCATAGTCCAATCAGAACCAGCGTGCTGTGAGTACTTACAAAGTTGATGATGTTGGACGATATAAGCCCAGAACCTTTCAGCCCCTTGAACACGGCAAACCAAATAATACCCGTAAAAGAGATGCCACACCATAGCGAACCGAAACGCGAAAACATGGTGCGATAGCGGAAAGAGAAGATGAGACGAGAAAGGTACATAAACAAGACTCCGAACACGAACGAAATGACAACGGACAGAAGAATGGCAGAGATAATAACGAGTGCTTTTCCCGAATTGATGAACTTAGAAAGGTCGACAATGGATAAAGCCGCATCCAAGTGGATGTGATGCAATGCAATGGCAACGGCGGAGCCAAGTAAACCAAAAACCATCGAAACCGTAGTCGAGGTGGGTAGCCCGAGCGTATTGAAGACATCGAGCAACAGGATGTCGCCTACAATCATACCAAGGAAGAGAATCATCATCTCTTGATAGTTAAACTCGGCAGGGTAAAACACACCGCTACGTGCCACCTCCATCATACCCGATGACGTGAGCGTCCCGATTAGAATACCGATGGCAGCAACGCTCAGAATCACTCGTCGAGAAGCAATTCGTGAGCCTATGGCTGAATTAAGGAAATTGACGGCGTCGTTTGCTACGCCTACTACGATGTCGAACACGGCAAGAACGCCGAGCGTAATAACAATGAATGTGAATAATGGGTCCATACTTTTTATTGCTTTTATTTCTTTATGGGTGCAAAGGAACAAAGAATGTTTTACGATAAGATTGCAGACGTGTTACAATCCTATTAATTTTTACAGAGAGAAAAAACAAATGTCAAACCACCTCTTTCTCTTTCTTGAGCAACAATGGTTCCGCCATGAAAAGTGACAGCGTTCTTTACGATGGATAAGCCGAGCCCTGTACCTCCTATTTTTCGAGAACGTCCTTTGTCTACCCGATAGAAACGTTCGAAAATATAAGGCAAGTGCTGCTGTTCAACGCCGATTCCATTGTCCGAGAACGAAAGTTCGTAGGAGTCGTCTGTTTCGGCTGTTATGTTCATCCAAATGTTTCGCGCACCAGAATAAGCAATTGCATTGTCGGCTAAATTACGAAAGATAGAACTTAGTAAGTGACGATTTCCAAAAATCGGCATCGCGTAGTCCATATTGGTAGAGAGCGTGATATGTTGCTCTTCCGCAGAACGCCACACATCGGCCATCACGTCTTCCACAATTTTATTGAGCATCAGTCCTTCGCGGGTTATGAGGTCGCTAGCTTCGTCCAAACGTGTAATAGTGGAGAGGTCGTTCATTAAAATACGCAATCTTTCTGCTTGCGAAAAGCTTTTTTTTAGGAAATCCGTGGTTTGCACGGGGGTAAAAGAATGCGGGCTCAACAGCAGTTCCAAGTATCCATGAATGGCACAAATGGGCGTTTTCAGTTCATGGTTGATGTTGTTTGTAAGTTGTCGCTTGATGCGCACCTTCTCGCTTTGTTCATGCAGCACTCTTTCGTGCTCGTGTGCTGCACATTGTGCCGCACGCTGTAAACGGGTGAACAAGCGACTTGTGAGATAGCCAATAATGCTAATGACGATCGAAATAATGAGGACTATATAAAGAAAGGTGTTGTCCACTCGTAGCAATTGTGAAAGCGACATATCGTAGGGTATCGCAGAGCGAAGTACAAGATGGTGGTTTCTTAAGGCTGAATAGAAATAGTTTCTTCCAACGCTCTCAGAAAAACGTTTGATGGCGTAACCATTTCCTTTGCACATCGCCGCCTTTACCTCTGGTCTTTGGGCGTGATTGGGCATTCGAACCACATTCTCTTTCTCGTAAGAGTCGTAGACCACGCGTCCACTCTCTTGGATGACCGTGAGGCGAAGTCCTTCAAAAGTGCGTTTGTTTTTCTCGTAAAAAGAGGCGGCTGTTTCTCCTGCATTCATGGCCATGGCAAAATGCGTGTTGAGCCGCAACAACAAACTGTTTACTTGCGCTGCCTTGAATTGCTTTTCGCGTGAATATTGAAAAACAACGCAGCTGACAACCAACGTCCATAAGCACACGAGTAAAAGCAAGAATAGCTTACTTTGCGTAGAGACTCTATTCATAAAATCCATAACCGAAACCTAAGCGTGTTACAATATGCGATCCGTATGCTCCTATCTTTTTGCGCAGACGAGTAATGAATACGTCTACGGTGCGGTCTGTCACCACCACATCGTCTGTCCATACGCGGTGGAGTATATCCGTACGCGAGAAAATGTGATCTCTGTTTTCTAGAAACAGAAGCAACAGTTCAAATTCTTTCTTGGTGAGTGGCACATTTTCACCACTGACGAGGCAAATCTTCTTGTCTCGATTGAGACTTAACGATGCAAAGGTTACAAGTTCTTGTTCCTTCTGCTGATGAAGGGAACGGCGAAGTACACTTTTCACTCTCGCCACCACTTCACGAGCCAGAAAGGGTTTTGCAATGTAATCATCGGCACCCAAATTGAGACCGATGATGGTGTCGTCCTTCGTATCTTTTGCGGTACAAAAAATCACGGGCAAGTGCTCCGTCTCTGGATTTTTACGGAGCTGTTGTACCATTCTGAACCCGCTCATTTCGCCCATCATCACATCGAGTAACAGGAGCGAATAACTGGCGAGCGGCAGCATCAAGGCCTCTTCTGCACTATAAGCCACATCCACTTCATAGCCTTCCGCCATCAAGGTTAATTGAAGAATTTCACAAATGCTATCTTCATCGTCTACAACCAAAATTTTCTCTTTTGCCATACTCTTTTTTGTTTATGCGCTATTTTATCGATTGCGAAGTTAGTGGTTTAGAGGTTTACGGCAATGGCTGTAACGACAATTTAATAGGAATGTAACATCCCGTGCGTTTGTTTTTCGGTAAAAAAGCGAGAGCACTCAAGGTGCGGGTTTTAGTGTCCAGACGCAAGCATCGTGAAGCATGGTACCTTTTGCTTTTGCGCGTACTTCTATGAGGTTTTCGCCCATTTGTAACGGTACGTTCTCAAAGTGGACGATATGAAAAGAATCTGGTTTCGCTTTGGCCATTATTTTTCCATTGACCGATAGTACAACTTCTTTACACGAAGTGAACACTTGGATCGTTGTCACCTCTTTTGTTCGAACCGTGTTCCGACGCTCCGACAAATAGACCATTGGTTCGGCATTCCAATTTGCTTTGTAAAAGTAGAACGCATCCTTGCGCTCCTTTCGATCGTGCGACACCAGCCCTTTATCGTTGATGCCAATTCGCTCTCCCTCTGTGCGATGCGCTGCTCCAAAATCAAACATATTCCACACAAAGCTGCCCCATACGTAAGGACGAGCACTAATGATTTTCCAATTCTCTATGTGATAATACGTTTGCCAATTTTCAGGATGCCATCGGCTGGTGGGATTCGTTTGTGTAAGTGGTTCTTGTTGTTGATGAAGGCTTGCCCCTGCTCCATATTCACTAATGCCAATACGCAGTTGAGGATGTGCTTTGTGCGTACGGTCTAGGAAGGTGGCAAGAGTGGAAGGAGTGGAACCATACCAACCATCGTAGCGATTCCACGCGATGAGGTCGGTGATATGGTTAAGCGCTCCGCCTTGATTGCTCGCCGAGGTGGTGGGGCGAGTGGCATCTTCGGCATGTGCTAATTGGTTCAGCTCTTTTACGTAAGCCACAGGGTTATCGCCCGTCTCTTTCAGTTCATTGAAGATTCCCCAACAAACGATGCTCGGATGATTATAATTTTGCCGAATAAGTTCGCGAAGTTGCTCTTTTCCATTCTGTTGAAAAGACGGTTGATGTACAAAACCCTTGTCAGCATATCCACCAGGTCCAACAAAAGGGATTTCCGCCCACACCATTATGCCCAAACTGTCCATCAAGTGATAAAAATAGTCTGCTTGCGGATAATGAGCAGCCCGAACGGCGTTTGCACCTAATTCTCGAATGAGAAAGGCATCCTCTTGATGCTGCGCATTGGTGAGCACATTGCCCACTTCGGCACGTTCTTGGTGGCGACACACGCCGTGAAGCTTCACATGCGATCCATTGAGAAAGAAACCGTTGTTCGCATCGAATTGTAGCGAACGTATCCCGAGAGGTTGCTCGATGCGGTCTATTTCTTTACTTCCCTGATACAGGGTGAGTTCTGCTTTGTATAAAAAAGGGGACTTGGTGCTGTTCCAAAGTCGTGGTTTCGCAATGGAAATATTGAATTCTGACGTTTGTACCTTCGTTTGAGGGGCAATGCTCACTTCTTTCCGTTGTTCACACACCGTGCGGGATCCATCGATAATGCGCAAGCGAACTTCCACATTTTGCTCCAACTCATCCGCGTTGTATAAAGAAAAACTTGCGTCCACTTCCGCGCACTCTTTCGTTACCTTTGTTTGGGTGAGAAAGAGACCTGAGGACGCATAATTGAGAGGTGAGATGCACACCTTATCCGTAATCAACAAGTGAATAGGGCGATAGATGCCTCCGTAAAAATTGAAATCACCCACAAGAGGCATGACATCGAGTTGCTCGGCATTGTTCACGCGCACAAGTAGTTCGTTCTTTTCTCCAAATTTCAGAAAGTCTGTAATATCGAATATAAAAGCGCCGTAACCACCACGATGCTCTCCCACGTGCTTTCCACCCACAAAGAGGTTCGTCACGCTATTGGCACCCTCGAAGCGAAGAAACACACGCTGCCCGTTCCAATCCTTAGGTACCAGAAGCGTTTTTGTATAATTCCCGATCCCTCTTTTATAATCTATTTTTCCATTTAGAGCATCTGCTGCATTCCACGTATGGGGAATCACCACAGGGCGTGCCGCATGCGGTTCCACTTGGTGTGAAAAGCGAAAATTCCATCCTTCATGAAGAAGGGAGTCTGTTCGCTGTGCCATTCCCGTCAAACAAGCCATTAGCAAGCTAACGGATACCGTAAATCGATTGAGTTTCTTCATTCTCTTTATTCTATTTTTTATTTCGTTTCTGCAAATATACGATTAAATAAATTCGAGAGCAAATCAAATAGCTTGTCTTTTTTGTTTTTTGAATAACCCAGCTAATCAAACGGAGATGAAGGCGTTAACCATGCGAGAAAGAGCGTGAATGTAACACGTAAAAATCCGCGCATCAGAAGGTTGTGATGCGCGGATTTTTGAAATTCTTTCGAGGGATTCCTCTTATTGAAGTGGCTGTACTTCGTCCAGATAGCCTTGAATTTCTGCATCCGTAGGCGTAAAGTCAACGAGGTCTCCACTTAAATATTGGTCGTAAGCAGCCATATCGATCATACCATGCCCTGAAAGGTTGAACAAAATCACCTTGCTTTCGCCGGTTTCTTTGCATTTAAGCGCTTCACGAACCGTAGCAGCAATCGCGTGGCACGACTCTGGAGCAGGTACGATACCTTCGGTTTGGGCAAACAAGACTCCTGCTTTAAACGATTCGTTCTGCGTAATATCGACACCTTTCATATAGCCATCTTTAAGCAATTGCGAAATAATCACGCCCGCACCATGATAGCGCAATCCGCCCGCATGGATATTCGCAGGCATAAAATTATGTCCCAAGGTATACATGGGCAACAAAGGCGTTAATCCACTTTCATCACCAAAATCGTATTCAAATTTACCACGTGTCAATTTAGGACACGAAGCAGGTTCCGCGGCAAGAAACTCCGTCTTTTTACCGTCTAAAATATTATGACGCATAAAAGGGAAAGAGATGCCACCAAAGTTGGAACCTCCACCAAAGCAAGCGATCACGGTATCAGGATATTCTCCCGCCATCTCCATTTGCTTTTCAGCTTCCAGACCTATAATGGTTTGATGTAGCGACACATGGTTCAGTACAGAACCGAGCGCATACTTACAGTTGGGCGTATTCATAGCGAGTTCGATAGCTTCCGAAATAGCTGTACCCAGAGAGCCCTGACAGTTGGGCTCGCGTGTCAGAATATCTTTTCCTGCACGCGTAGACATAGATGGACTTGCTGTAACTTGTGCCCCAAAGGTTTGCATCATACTGCGTCGATAAGGCTTCTGATGATAGCTTATTTTCACCATATATACCGCCAACTCTAAGTTGAACGCTTTACAAGCATAAGACAAAGCAGTACCCCATTGCCCTGCACCCGTTTCCGTTGTTACGTTTGTAAGACCTTCTTTCTTACAATAATAAGCTTGCGCGATAGCGGAATTGAGTTTGTGGGAGCCAACAGGACTTACACTCTCATTCTTAAAATAGATGTGAGCGGGTGTATCGAGAGCCTTTTCTAGTTCGTAAGCGCGTACAAGTGGCGTGCAACGATAGTTCTTATACATATCGCGAACTTCATCGGGAATGTCTATCCACGGATGAGTTTGGTCTAACTCCTGCTGTGAACAAGCCTTATTAAATATTGGATATAAATCCTCTGGTGTCATCGGTTGACGTGTACTCGGATTGAGGAACGGCAGCGGCTTTGTAAGCATATCTGCTTGTATGTTGTACCATTGTGTCGGAATCTCACTTTCGGGTAAGATAAATCTTTTTATTCTGTTGCTCATATTATATAGAATCTATTATTGGCAACAAAGTTAGGAAGAATCGTTGTATTTTTCGATTCTTTTTGCAGAAAACTGATGTTTATAGCTGTTATTTGACATTTTAGAGTAAGCAGTCTACAGAGTAAAGACAAGAAAAGGTGGGCCGAACTCCTCTTGAATGCTCAAAAAGAAGTTCGGCCCACCTTAATAAAGAGGCTATCTGTGCGCTACTTAATCCGCAATCAGAATTTTACCTGTCATTTCTTTGGGTTGTTCTAAGCCCATTATGTGCAAAATTGTAGGAGCCACATCGGCTAAGATTCCATTGGCAAGCTTCGCGCCCTTGTTTTCTGTAACGTAAATACAAGGTACGGGATTGAGGGAATGCGCTGTGTTGGGACTACCATCCTCGTTTACGGCGTTGTCGGCATTTCCGTGGTCTGCAATAATAATCGTCTCATAGCCTGTTGCATTGGCCGCTTCCACAACCGCTTTCACGCACGCATCTACGGCCTTCACTGCTTTCTCAATGGCTTCATAAACACCCGTATGACCCACCATATCTCCATTTGCAAAGTTTACGACGATAAAATCGAACTTGTTTTCCTTAATAGAAGCCACCAGTTTATCCTTTACTTCATAGGCACTCATCTCTGGTTGTAAGTCATAGGTAGCCACTTTTGGTGAAGAGACAAGCGTACGTTCCTCTCCGTCGAAAGGGGTTTCGCGTCCACCGTTAAAGAAGAAGGTGACATGAGCATATTTTTCTGTTTCTGCGGTATGAAGTTGTGTCAAGCCACGTGAGCTAATGTATTCGCCCAGTGTATTCTGTACGTTATCTTTAGGGAAGAGAATATGAACACCTTTAAAGCTAGAATCATAAGGAGTCATACAGTAGAATTGAAGTGCAGGAATCGTCTTCATTTCTTGTTCTGGCATATCCTGTTGTGTTAACACCTGCGTCAGTTCTTTGGCACGGTCGTTCCGATAGTTGAAGAAAATTACAACATCGCCTTCCTTAATACGTCCATCAACTGTTGCGTTTACCAATGGTTCCATAAACTCATCCGTATTCTTTTTCTCTGCGCAATCTGAATCGTAGCAGCTTTGTACCGCCTCTACCATATCCGTAACCTTGCGACCCTTGCCCTCTACCAACAAATCATAAGCTACCTTCACGCGATCCCAACGTTTGTCGCGATCCATAGCATAAAAGCGCCCAACGATCGTTGCTATCTTGGCTGCATTTTTAGCGCATTGTGTTGTCAGCTCTTCTATGAATCCTTTACCACTCTTTGGGTCTGTATCACGACCGTCCATAAAGCAGTGAACAAACGTGTTCTCTACACCATATTCTTTAGCGATTTCGACAAGTTTAAAAAGATGATCGAGCGAAGAATGCACACCTCCGTTTGATGTTAAGCCCATCAAGTGAATGCTTTTACCGTTCTTCTTGGCATAGTCATAAGCAGAAACAACTTCTGCATTCTGCAGAATGCTATTGTCGCGACAAGCGATGTTGATCTTCACCAAGTCTTGATAAACCACACGCCCTGCGCCTATATTCAGATGCCCAACCTCAGAATTTCCCATCTGTCCATCAGGCAGACCTACGTTTTCACCCGAAGCTTGTAACTGAGAGTTTGGATAAGTTGCGTCTAAACTATCAATAAACGGAGTTGGCGTGTTATAAATCACGTCACCTTTACCGTGCTTACCTAATCCCCATCCATCGAGAATCATCAAAAGTGCTTTCTTTGCCATAATTGTATGCTATTTAATTGTTGAATCATTTACTTACAAGGTGCAAAGTTACAATTATTCTACGAAAAGGCTGTGCTTACACCTTATTTAATATTAGTCTAATGCTCTCTTACACTGCCATACAGCTACGACAGCCCATACAAGAAACAGAATAGAGAGCAACCAAGATGTAGAGCCTACTAAAATCAAAGCGAAGCAAGCTATTTGAGCATGAAGAAGTTGAAGCGTTTGCAGCGGAGTGATGCGTTGTTCCATCACTTTAGAGTAAATACCCGCCAACGCAACTAGAGGCGTAAAGCGAAGCACAAGTTGCTGTAAACGGGCAAAAAGAGGACATACATTAAATTTGGCAGAAGATTCTGCATAAAGGCTACGGCCTAAGGTTAGTTCTTTTTTCATCGTTCTTAATTTTTAGATTATTCTTTCGATGAAGCAAAGGAACGTTTCTTCTGTGACAGTATCTGTCACTCGCCAATCTTTTGTGTTAAAAGTGCCACTTTCTTACGCAAATACGCCATCAGTTCCAAAGGAGCTACTACTTCTATATCTTCCCACAGTCCAAGAATAAACCGCCCCACCCCTTTAAAACTACACACCTCGGTGGTCAACAACCATTGTCCCTCGTTTGTAGGAGTAAGTAGTTCGGCGGCATTCGGATATTCTTCTTTCAATAAGTTTGCCGACAAACGCCCCAACAACAACGTCACAGGAGTACGCTCTTCGCCAGAAAAATGAAACAGATCCGTATAGAACGATCGATGATTTGCTTTGTTCGCCCAGAGTAAGTCGAGCGTATCCACGCCACCGATCCTCGCCACCTTAAACGTTTTGTTTTGATGCGAACTCACTTCATAGCAACGAATTTCTGCGTTCTCTGCCATAAACAAGTAAGGTTCTACGATGCGATCAGACAATTGGTTGCTATTGGACGAACTATAATTGCGAAACACCACCGTTTGCTCTAGCTTGATAGCTTGATACAGTTTGCTTATGTTTTCCGCTACTAGTTGGTCCGCCTTATGCTTTTTCAGAATATCAAAATCGTAAAGCCGAGCTAGTTTCACTTGCAAATGGCGAACCTCCGCACCTTTGTCTGAAATGGCATTCAAAGCATTCCGAATAACAACCGCCTCACTTTCAGAAAAATGAATCATCTCGGTGATTTTCTGAAAGAAAGGCGACCGCTTATCCAATCGATAGCATCGTCCATCCTTCTCCACCTCGAAGCCCATCTGCCGAAATTGCTCCAAATAACGATAAAACGTACGCCGATGAAGGTCCATCTGTTCACAAACCATATCTGCTGTATATTCCTTGTTTTGCGTGAGCAGTATCATTAGTTTTAATTGCTTGTCCAACTTGCTTGCTTCCATCCTTATACTTCTGTTTTTCAGCGAAAATACACATTAATTGCCACTCAAAGAAGGTGAAAACAAGTTATTATTGAAAATAATGCGAAATAAAAGGAGCGAAAAGTTTTTTATTCCGTTTTTAGTACTACCTTTGCCTCGAATTTGAGAGAGAAACGTCTTTGGTTCTTAGTTTTTTCCATTGTATTGTACATTTGTAAGTAAACTTTTTTTCCATTCTATTCCTCCTCGTATTGTAAAAATATTATTAATTAAAAAGTTTATTTGAAATGAACATTTTTGTATCAAACTTGAGCTTCAGCGTACAAGATGAAGATCTAAATGAGTTGTTCTCAGAGTTCGGCAGCGTAGAGTCTGCTAAAGTTATTACTGATCGTGAAAACGGTCGTTCACGTGGTTTCGGTTTCGTAGAGATGACTGACGAAGAAGGTCAAGCTGCTATCGATGCTCTTAACGGAAAAGAATTTGAAGGTCGCGAAATGAACGTGGCTGTTGCAAAACCTCGCACAGAAGGTGGTAGCCGTGGTGGCTTCAACCGTGGTGGCGGCGGCTTCGGCGGCGGTTACGGTGGCGGTCGTCGTTAATTCGATAACCAAAAAAAAACAAAGCGAGTCGGATACCTTATCAAATAGGTGTTCGGCTCGCTTCTTTTATGTCGCTTTTTAAAAAAGCAAGGACTTCCAAAACTTCACAACACTACCCCAACTGTTTCTAGGTGATGTCTTAAAATATCGAGCACTGCTTTTTTTGAATAAGTCGTCGGAAATGATCTTTTTGTTTTTCTTCCCTTCAAACGGTAAGAGAAGAAGCCAAAACCAAGAGCTAGAAAGAAGTAAGAAAAGATTTTTCATTCCCCTTCCCTACCTCTAAAAATGAATGCAAAAAGAACTGCTAGCTTGCTGCATCACAAGAAAAGAACCTAGAAGAATACGTGAATTCGGACTACCACTTAGTCCTTCAACTTATTCAAAAAATAATTCTTTTCCTATTAAAAGGTGATATCAAGGCACCTCAAGCATATGAAAACCACAAGATGCGCTCAGCTTGCATAACAGTTCTTTTTTATCGCTCTTTATTCGCTCTCATTAGAGCCTTTTTTCTACAACTTCTTTTGATGACGTAAAAGTACAAACTTTTCACCAAAGAGCAACATAAACAGCTACTTTTTTGAGCGAAATAGCCGTTTTTTTACTCTTTTAATCCTAAATAGACCACTTCTGCAACAGAATTAAGCGTTACCCAATCAAGTAGCGGTTGCCCATAGCGGACTATTTTATAAAACAGAAGGAGAAGACTCTAATTTGAAAAGAGTCTTCTCCTTTTAGACAAGAAGGAAGATTTTGTCTTTGTGTCTCTTTATAAGGACACAACGTTCTTTTTAGGAATCCACCTAAGCGGTGTGTTACTTTTTAAGTAATTCTTCTATCCTTTTTTTCTGGTCCTCTCGAAGATGATAGACAGCAGTAAAAGGCTGATAGTAATAAGGCACAAACTCCATGATCTGAACGGCACATAATTGTCCATCTTCAGAACATAAATAATCGAGGCGAAACTTTCCGTTGCTTTGGAGAGATAGGTTCAAATCGCCTAACGTTCCTCCTTCGTCAAGTACCTTCTTAATGCGTTCCGCATCATTTAGTTCAAAGAACACAGCGCGTTCTATCAAATGACTACCCGTAGAAGCCAACACTTTAATACGACTATTCATAACATAATATCCTGCAATGATGATCATAAAACTACACAAGACAAACAGGATATTTTGCAACATAGCTCCTTTTGCTAGACAAAAGGCTCCACAAAGCACAAGGCCTACGGCTCCTATACAAAGAAGCACAGCGGTTGTAATTTTCTTTTTATCAAAGCTTTCGCTGATATTCGATTGTAAGCTAGAGTATAAGTCTATTTTTTCGTTTTCGGTTTTCATATTTCTAATTTTATTCGTTTAATAATAGGTAATAACGCGCAGCGCCACACGAGGAAACTGCGTTCTTGCCCACTGTATGCAGGCAAAGATTCATAAAGGAATTGCAAAAAAATAAGGGTTTGCGATTCAACGAATAATATGTCGAAAGCCGTAAATGTAATACTCACATCGATTCCTAATGCGTTGAACTTGCGGAAAAGAAGTAAGCAAAAGTTGCCGCTGAACCTCTTGGCTCTTGATGAAGCAAAGGAGTAAAAAAACAAGAAGAAAGGCCATAAAGGCTTGTTCTCCAACGAGACGCACTTGCTCTCTGCCATGGGTAAGGGCTCTGGCGAATGGGGATGCACTCGTTTGTACTAGCGCAAGTTGAGTTTCTTTATCTGACGAATAAGTTTCGTCAATAGAGCTATAAATGGAGGATTGCGGAGCCGTTTCCACAAGCAACTCCGCTGTTTTCGTTGTCTGCCAAAGTGTAGGCACACAGACGAATGCAAGGAAAACAAAAAGTCTTATCAGCATAACTTCGATACAAAGATAAGGTTTACGAATCAAATTTACAGTGTTTTCTATCAGAAGATTTCCTTTTGTGCCTAAAAAGCATTTAAAAGAGAACGTGGATACTTATTGCGACAACAATCGTAGGCTATCGCTTTTTGTTCGTTCCTTTAGCCACAACCGCAAGGTCTCCTTACGAGTTGTGTTCAAGGGTTTTGAAAGAGTGATTACCGCCATCGTAAAACTGTCTACCCGAGCGGTATCCGTGTACGTTTCAATCACTGGGACTATTGCGATTTGACGAACTTCGGGATACAGGACGCGTAATTCTGGGGCTAGAGCCACGGCCAATTGGGGATATCTGGCCGAGCGCGCTACCTGTTGTTCCAAGTTATGGATTTTTCGCGATTGCTCGCTCAACAAGAAGGCTTGATTCTTATCCGTCATTGTAAAGTCCTGAAGTGCTACTTTTTGAGAAGAAGAACCTTGTATCACGTGCAAACGCACGCCATTCAGTTGATAGTATGGCATCCGTTCTTGTGCTTTCTTGATGGAGGCTGGACTCACATCCTTTCCAACGGCAACCACCCTCAATTCTTTCTTTTGGTCGTCTGCTTCTGTTGCAATGATCTGCGTTCCCTCCCATTTTAACTCTGATGCCACGAACTTATTGATGTGTGAGTTGAAAATGGTTTTACGTACAATGCCCATTGTCATATAGATGGAGGGACACATGGTGAGAATGACTATTGCGATGATGGAACGACGTACTTTTTTCTCGCGAGCCATATCCACAAATTTCTTTTTCGGAAATTTCATCATACGTACACCTACAAACGTTGCAGCACTAATAAAAACGGTGTTGATAAAAAACAAGTAGAAAGCGCCCAAGAAGTAGAGCCAATGCCCTGTTGCCAGTCCAAAGCCTGCGGTACAAAGTGGCGGCATCAGAGCGGTGGCGATGGCGACACCTGGCAAGACGTTGCCTTTGCCTTTGGTAGAGAGCGCCACAATACCAGCAAGTCCACCAAACAGCGCGATCAACACATCGTAGATTGTAGGCGAAGTACGAGCCAGCAGCTCGCTTTGAACTGTGTTGAGTGGAGTCAGCGCAAAATAAATGGTTGCTGTCACTACGCTGATAAAGGTGGCAACGAGATAGCTCTTCATGGAACGTTTCATCAATTCAAAATCATTGATGCCCACCGCTAATCCCATCCCGATAATCGGTCCCATAAGGGGTGAGATGAGCATGGCTCCAATAATAACGGCTGTAGAATTAACGTTCAATCCCAATGATGCCGTAAAGATGGCAAAGATAAGAATCCAAAGATTTGCCCCACGAAATTCCACCCCACTACGTATCTGTTCTATCGTAGCAGTGGTCGGTTCTTTATCTCCATTCAGATAGAAATAACCTTTTATGTAATGCCATATGGGGTGGAAAGATTGCATGGAATTTTAAAATGAGGATTGATGCTCGTCTCTCAGCAAATCGTTCACCGTCTTTACGGGATTAAAAGTAGTGAGTGGTACTTCCACAAACACGGTGTTCCAATTACTCATCGCTCCGTTCCATAGTCCAGGAAGTTCTAAAGCTTGTAGCTCTTTGCCATTTTTCGATTTATTGGAGATAAAGCCAGTTGTCTTATCTACGTAGTTAGGAAGATGAAATTTTTCCCCATTATAATTGCATAAAGAGCAAACAAGGTCTACGGGATTAAAGTGAGTACCTTTTTTAAACATTTCTTTCGCCTCTGGATCGTTCATATCAATCTGCGAACTTTCAAGAATCTGAAGAGAGATTGTTCCATCTTCATTGTAAGCAAGAAATGGACCTCCACCAGGTTCACCCACATTCTTCACCATACCACAAACGCGCATCGGTCTGTTGAGCTTTTGCTTTAAGTAAATGGCTAGTTCGGTATCCTCTAAATGTTTTGTTTCTGGATTTTTGCAATACAACTTTTTCTGTACAAACTGTAGCATCTCGCGCAATTCGTTCATGGAGTAAATACCGCTATCCAATTTGCGCAAGTAAGCAAAGGCTTGAGCTTGCAACGACACGAGTAGACCTGCAAGTAGTTTCTTATAAGTTATGGTATCGGCTTTTAAGCGGTCGGGCACAATGTTGTCTATGTTCTTCACAAACACGATGTCGGCGGTAAGGTCGTTGAGGTTTTCGATAAGCGCTCCGTGTCCACCAGGACGGAACAACAGCGAACCGTCTTCATTGCGGAAAGGCTCACCTTGTGGCGTAGCGGCAAGGGTATCGGTAGAGGGCTTTTGTTCAGAGAATGTAACATGGTACTTCACGCCATAACGTGCTTCGCATACCTTCACTTTCTTTTCAACTAAAGATTTAAACAAGGTGCGGTGCTCAGCGGATACAGTAAAGTGAATAGCGGCTTGTTTGCTCTTTCCTGCAGCATATAGAGCAGCCTCAGCGAGGTGTTCTTCCACGGGAGTTCGACTACCGTCCGCGTATTTATGGAATTGCAACACCCCTTTAGGCAACGAACCATAGTTCAGTCCATCCGCGTTTAACAAGACCGATACAATATCTTTGTAGTCATTGGATGCGATCAATTCGTCTAGTGTTTTGTTCCTAGAGGCCTCGCACGCCATCTCCAAATCGTGAGCAAAAGCGAATTTCTTTATCTCCGTAAAAAACGTTTTAAGAGCTCCTGAAGGAATGGTTTCTTCACCTTCTAAGAATTCAAAGAGGTTCTTAAACATACGACTCGCAGCACCCGATGCGGGTACAAATTTCACGACTTTGTGAGATTCATTACAATAATTTTCCCACAAGGTTAGATACTCCTGCATCTCTGCATCTGAAGGTATCAGAATACCTTTTTCTGCCGATGCGGCTGCACTTAATTTCAGATAAGGAAACCCTGTTTTAAATTGGCTTAGTTGAGCTTCTATTTGTTGCTCTGTAATTCCTTTTCTCTTGAGCTGTTCTTTGTCCTGTACGGTTATCATAGTTCTATTGTTTTAATCTGGAAAGACAAAAGTAATAATTATTTCTAAGAAGACCTCCTCATAGCCTCAAATATTAACACTAAAAAGAGGAAACCACCTTTAAAGTAGCCCTATTTGCAAACACGTTATTGCAAATAGCCCTGTTCCTTTAGTGCTTCCACCGTTTCTTCAAGCTCTGCATACCAAGCCTCCCCGAAACGACGTATCAAAGGATCTTTCAAAAATTTATAGACGGGTAAATGGAGCTCATTGCCTTTCTTTACAGCATCTTTGCAAACATTCCACCGATGATAATTCAGAGCGACAATACCACTTCCGAGCTCACTGGCACGAATGGGATATAGATAACACGAGATCGGTTTGCAAAAGGAGCTTCGCCCCTCTCGGTGCGCACGTTCTACGGCGCAATAGCAACAGTTCTCTTTGCCATAACAAGTGAATACGCAATCTCTACCGCGCACAATACTGGTCACGAGGTCACCGTCCACATCGGTATAAGCAACGCCTTGACGATGGATGATTTTCCTGGCTTCTGGATCTAATTCCTCTTCTATCTCGGGCAACACCGCCTCAAGTTCTGCCAATTCATCGAGCGTTATCGGTGCTCCTGCATCTCCCTCTATGCAGCAGGCTCCTTTGCAAGCCTCTAAATCGCAACAGAAGTTCTCGGTTAGGCAATCAGCATGTACTATCACATGCCCTATTTGTATCATCGGTATATCTTTCATTCTTTTTTTATAATAAGTGGATTACCAGCAAATGGGGGTTTGTCCGTTCTGTATTAAATAATCATTGGCTTTCGAGAAATGATGATTGCCAAAAAAACCTCGATAAGCAGAAAGGGGCGAAGGATGAGCCGACTGAAGTACCAGATGGCGCGTACGGTCTATCACGAGTCCTTTCTTCTGAGCATAACTACCCCAAAGTATAAAGACAACGTGCTCTCGTTCGTCCGAGATTTTTTGGATGACAGCATCGGTAAATTGTTCCCAACCTTTGCCTTGATGTGCACCCGCGTGATGAGCGCGTACCGTAAGCGTTGCATTGAGCAGCAACACGCCTTGTTCCGCCCATCGCACAAGACTTCCCGTAGCAGGAGCCTGCCGTCCCAAGTCGTTTTCTATTTCTTTAAAAATATTCTGCAACGAGGGGGGCAACTTGATCTCTTCGTTCACCGAGAAACAGAGACCATGCGCTTGATTGGGCTCGTGATATGGATCTTGCCCAATAATAACTACTTTGATTTTATCAAAAGGACAGAGATTAAAGGCATTGAATATCAAGTGTCCTGGTGGATAACACGTCGTCATTTTATATTCTTGCTTCACAAAAGAAGTGAGAGCCGTAAAATAGGATTGCTCAAACTCTGACGCAAGTCGAGTTTTCCAAGTTTCTTCTATCTGGATGTTCATAATGATGCAAAGATAGGAATTTGTCAGGAGTTAAGCGCGAGGTCTTTGGATTTTTATTTGTGAGCGGTTTTCTATTTTACCCAATACACCAAGCATCGCATCACACTTAAAAAACATTTTCTGTAGAACTATAATAGAACTTTTGCAAGAAAAGGGGGCTCTTTTCTTGCTGAATTTTGAAAAAGCACAACAATCTTACTCGTAATAGCTTAATTGCTAGTACCTCTGAGCAGAATCGAACTGCTATTTAACGTTTAGGAAACGCTTGTTCTATCCGTTGAACTACAGAGGCCTCTTTTCTCGAATCTATCCAACTTTCCTCATCGAGCTATCGTACATCACACATCAAACCGTGGAATAAGTTTTAGGATATGATTCTTTTATCTCTTAAACTAAAAAGATTTCTTTTGAAGTGCAAAGATACGATTTAGTGAGCGCAAAAGCAAATCAAAAAGCACGTCTTTTTGAAATTTGATTCTGCCGAGCGTGAGTATCTTATCTAAAGATACGATTTAGTGAGCGCAAAAGCAAATCAAAAAGCACGTCTTTTTGAAATTTGATTCTGCCGAGCGTGAGTATCTTATCTAAAGATACGATTTAGTGAGCGCAAAAGCAAATCAAAAAGCACGTCTTTTTGAAAGAATATACTTCAACGCTCTTTATTTACAACTTTCCAAAAAGCGAGCATACATTTCGTGTAGGTCAAGATGAGGCCGCCAACCGAGAAGACGCAAAGCCGTAGTGTCCAATCGCAATTTTGTTACGGGCGAAAAGCCACAATCCTCTTTAGGTTGTTCAAAGCGTACACAAAGCTGTGGAGCAAAGTCGTCTATCACTTTTTGTGCCATATCCCGAACCGATATATACGTACGTTCATTTGCCACGTTGTAGGCTTTCCCTACTTCACCACGTAGAAGAATATAGAACAGTGCTTCTATCGCATCGGTTGTATAACAGTAGCAACGCGATAATTCGCCAGAACTCAACAATACGATGTCCTGTCCCTTCAAAATGCTATGCGCAAAATGTGCAAAGACACGTTGATCTGTCACTTCTACGCCAGCCCCAAACGTTTGTGCCAAGCGAGCGATTCGTACAGGCACACCATATTCCTTTGCATACGAGGCACAAAGGCATTCCATCATCCGCTTACCTAATGAATAAGAGCTACGAGGTGAAAGCGAATCAAGAGGACCCCCTCTATTTTCCGTAAGGGCGATGGTATCATCGAGAATTTCGCCATACACTTCGAGTGAAGATAAATACACACAAGAACGAACGCCCTTCTCTTTACAAAAACGAAGGATGCAATTCGTTGCCTCACTTACCATATTGATGGTTTCTACAGGACTCGTAACAAAGAACTTACTTGCGGTTGGACTCGCACAATGAAACACATAGTCCACGTCCCCCTCCCATTCAATCGGGCTATCAAATGAATGGAGACAAATCGCTACCTCTTCCCCCTCAAACAGTTGTTTTGCTTTCTCCTCGTTACGTGCAAGGGCTACAATCTGTATGTTCGCGTGGTTGCGGTGATTCAATGCAATGCAAAGGCGCACAAGGATTTGTCCCAAAAGTCCCGTTGCACCCGTTACCAAGACACACGAATTTTTGAGTTCGTTCGTAAGACTGAAGCGTTGTGCAAGTTCTGCTATATCGATCTGTTGTTGTTTGTTCATACGGCTATCTACTTATATTCCAAATATCTGTGAGTTCTCGCGCACCTCTTCTATTGCCCGAAACATAAAGAAGTCCGTAGGTGTTGTTATTTTTATATTTTCAGAGGGTCCAATGGTTGTCGCGATACGCGCTCCGTAAGTACTCATCAAGGTGCACGAATCGATAAAATCGGTTCGTCCTTCGGCGATCGCGTTACGGTGAGCCGCCAGAATGTCGCCAAGTCGAAACGTTTGCGGAGCTCGCGCAATAAGCGATCGGTCACGAGTCGGAATATGGAGCGAGCCATCGGTTTGCTGTACCACCAAAGTTTCGGTGGCCGCTACACAGGTGATGCAATTCCCCTCCCGCGTCGCCGTTTCTATATTGTCAGATATGGTAGCATCGTCTATCAAAGGGCGCACGCCATCATGAATAAGCACAAGATCATCGTTCTTAAAATCACGTTCCGCAGCCTGCAGCGCGTTGTAGATACTTTCTTGCCCCGTATTTCCTCCCGCCACAACGCCTTTCACTTTTGTAAGGTCAAATTTACGGATCAGTTTTTGAAGATAGGGTATCCAACCCTCAATACACGCCACATAAATGGCATCCATCTCCGGATGATTCTCGAAAAGTTCAAGTGTGTACACAATTATTGGTTTCCCGTGCAATTCCAAGAATTGCTTCGGCTTCGACTTTGTATTCATGCGTTTGCCAGAACCTCCAGCAAAAATGACCGCTATATTTTTACTCATTTCTTTTATCTTTATACGACCCTAAAACAGATTCTATTTTACTACCTTTAAGAGCTCACCATATCCTAGTTCACGCTATTGTTGCTGATTGCTTTAAAACGGAGCCTTCACGCATTTTTTTACCTTCTCCGTTTCCCGCATCCGTATCCCTATTACGTATTCTAATCTACAAAGATATAAAAAAATACATTACCGAATAAGGTAAAAAGACGAAGAAATGAACCTTTCCTTTTTTTTCAAGTGAAGAGTCTGTAGTTTCGACTGTAACCCACGTTTTGAAAAAGCAACGGTGTAGAGGTGAGAACGTTTATTCACTTCATAAATATACTTAATAAAAAACCTTACTTACAACCTTCGTTTTCGATGACTTTGAGAGACCGAATAGAGAAAAAGAGACGACTTTAGAACTCCATTTACCCTTTCAAGAAGAAACAAAGAAGGTTTGTTTAACTTTTATAAGCCTCATCACCCTTTTAAATTTAAGTTCCTTCACCTTTCGCGAGCATCAGAGGAGACCGCGGTTACTTTCGTGCGAATCTCAGCGATTCAAGAATCTAATATCGCTAGATTCCTTTGACGCTTTTTAATAAATAATCTAATTTTAGTGCCTCCATACGACCTTTTTCACATTTCTCACAAACAGCGGAGCGAATGCGTTCGGCTTTACATCTTGGCACGAGGGCCCATCGTTGAATAGAAAATAAAAAGGAGGAGGAAAGAGTCCCCCCTTTTGTTCTTGTAAAGAAATCACGGAAGAAATTCATTGTCAAAAAAAACAAGTCGAAAAGTCGAAAAAAGACACTTTAAACGCTTGTTTTTTGGTTAATTCCAATTTTTGGCCTACTTTTGTCTCTTAAAACAATAAAAAAATGAGTAAAGTGCTCTCCATCATCATACCCGCTTACAACGAAGAGAACAACGTGACAGAAATGCTAAACCGCGTTACAGCCGTTCAGTTGGACCCGATAGAGAAAGAAATCGTAATCGTGAATGATGGATCCAGCGACAAGACCTCAAAAAAAATAAGCCTCTTTATCGCAGAACATCCCCATTACAAGATTCGCCTTGTAGAACACACACGCAATCAAGGAAAGGGCATGGCAATACGAACCGCGCTTCACTACGTGACGGGAGACTATATTATTATTCAAGATGGCGATTTGGAACTTGATCCGAACGATTACCGTCCTTTACTAACATGCCTTATCGATGAAAATCAGAAAGTGGTATACGGTTCGCGCTTCCTTTCAGAGGATGGCAAACATCTTTATCGCCGCTTCTATTGGGGTGGGCGACTCGTTTCATTCGTTGCAAACGTGCTATTTTTTCAGCATATCACCGATGAACCTACTTGTTACAAACTCTTCAGAGCCGAAGTTCTTAAGTCGATCAACTTAAAATGCACAGGCTTTGAGTTTTGCCCCGAAGTGACTGCCAAAGTAGCAAAACAAGGCATCAAGATAAAGGAAATCCCCATCAGCTACAATCCCCGCACCATAGAAGAAGGAAAAAAGCTCTGTTGGACCGATGGCATAAAAGCGATCTTTACCCTCGTTAAATATCGATTTGTAGACTAATTATCAAGAACATGAAACAACCAAACACTAAAAAAAAGACCAACAATGACGGCTTTTCTTTCTGGGCAAAGAATTTAGGGGCCGTACTGCTGGTTTACGTTCTTCTTCTTAAAATACCAACCCTCAATGTGGGTTATGATTGGATTGTGAACAATTACCTGAAAGGAAATTTAAAAATGGTACGGGAAAATCCGAACTTAACGAACGAAGAACGGATGAGTGCCAAGATGGGCGGTGACTTTAGCTTTCTGCTTTTCTTACGCAATAGCACACCTGAAAATGCAGTGATACTCTATCCCACAAAAGCAGACTTCACCCACGAGTTTATGGGACAAAAAAGTCCTTTTACGGGAAATATTGTAGACAAACTGTCTGCCGTTCGCTGGGTCTATCCGCGCCGCATCGTGATGCACGAAGAAATGGGGAAAAGCTCATGGACAAAGAAGATAACCCATGTCGCCATCGTCAATGGACAAGGCAAAGAATACCTTCCCTACTCTGTAGATAGCACCTACACCACAGGCGTGCTACCCATAAAACCTGAAACTATAAAACCATAACGCCATGCTCACCATCGGATTACTTTTACTCTTCTTCGTCGGTTTTTTTGCTACGTGTAACGTAGCCCTTCGAAGCTCACTCACCGAAAAAATCGGTTTTGCCTTCCCCGTAGGTGTCGGCATCGTAACCTTTGCCATGATGTTCATGGACTGGATGGGAATGGCACTCACCGCAACATCCATCCTCGGTTGTTGTCTCGTGCTGCTTGTCGGTTTGGCAGCTTTACTTTTCCCTCGCAAAACAGCTCTTTTAGGAGCGCTCCAACCAACGATACAGATAAAGAAGTTGAACCTCGTATGGTTGTTACTTCTCGTTGTATTGGGATGGGTAGCCTATGGCAATTTCACGAAATGTATGTATTTTCCAACGTACGACCGCGACTCTATGGCGGCCTTCGATACGGTAGGTTTTCTTATCGCCAAAGAGCATACCCTTTCTGCGCTAAGTGTGTTTCAAGGCGACTATATGACTGCCATGCACGGTGCAGGATCAACCATTACCTACACCCCGATGGTGCAATTAAGCTACGCGTTCGTTTATAGTTTGGGCGCTGAAACGTCTAAAACCATACCTGCTTTTATGTTCCTTTCGTTCCTCGTTGGTTTCTATGGCCTAATCGCTCGACAAATAGGACACACCGCCGCGATCACCACCACGCTTTTTGTGGCCATCACCCCCGAGATGCTCTCTTTCTCCTCGTTATCGGGTACCAACGTGATGCATGCAGGTTTGGCCTCAACGGGTCTTATTTACACGGTCCTCTGGTTCACAAAAGGTGATAAGCAACATCTTTACTTCGCTACGCTACTCCTTGCCATCAACGTATGGTGCAGAGCGGAAGGCGTGGCCTTCATTGGGGCGGCGGGACTACTTGTTCTGATACGCCTTCTCAAACAGAAAGACTACAAACTTATGGCGTTCCCTATAATGGCGTTACTACCCGCCATCATATGGGCTCTTTTTACAAAAACGAACCAGATGACAAGCGAAAGTATTGTGATCACCCACTTGTTTTGGGATGCAACCAAAGCAGACACCATTTGGAACTATGCCTCTGATCTCTTTTGCAATACGCAATACTATGGTTGGACCTTCACCCTCGGACTGCTTGCGCTCCTTGCCAACGCCTACTTTATGGTCAAGCGTTGCGACAACGTAGCCCTCGCAGGAAGTCTGTTGCTTACCGTTGTGCTCTACTTCATCATTCTCTATCAGATAGACTACAAATGGGACTCGATGGAAAACGTGCTTCGATATTCCGCAAAACGTTATTTATTTAGTTTTGTACCCGTTGTTTGGTACTTCGTAGCATCATCTCACCTCGTGCGCAACGCCTTTTCCTACATAGACAAAACGCTAGCCTACCCATCTGAATAACAGAAAAAAGAAAGAAAATGAGAAAACAAATATCCTCTCTTCTCTCACTACTCGCTCTTGTTGCGTTCACATCGTGTTCGGGTGAAGACCGTAGCAGTGAACAACCCCTAGTGCCTACGCTACACACGCTATCGACAACCGTCAAAGCAGACAGTTGTACCCTGCAAGGACAAGTGATGTCCTCGCCCAATAGTACAATCACGCATTGCGGCTTTAAGTATGGTACCATTGGCACAGCAGGCCATACGCTCGCATCGACCGATACCACCGCCGTCTTTATCGCCACCACGCCAAGTTTGAAAGCGGGTACCTACTTTGGTGTCGCGTTCGCCACCAACGGCGTGGGCACAAGCTACGGCGACACGCTCCACTTCACCATCGAAACACAAGAATAAAATAGAAACATCACGATGAAAAAAAGATTCTTCGTATTCTACTGTATGGTTTTACCCATGCTACTAAATGCTCAAAAAGGAAAGAACGAGACCTTAAACATCGTATTTATAGGCAATAGCATCACCTACGGAGCATTACTTCAACATCCAGCCCTCGAAGCTCCCCCCGTACAAACAAAATGGTGGTTGCAACAACACACCCCTCTTTCAGCGGTCAACATCTCCAACCAAGGAGTAAGCGGGCTCACAACTGTTGATTTTCTGCCAGAAAGTCAGTCTTATTTCAAAAACGTACTATCGGCAGCCAATACTTTAAGGAAGAACACAAAGGGAACGCTACTCTTTTCGATTATGTTGGGAACCAATGACAGTGCGATAAAAGGTCCTAACGGTTCCCCTGTATCACCTCTGCAATACCACACGAATTTGAAACGGATCATAGACGAACTTTTATCGCTCTATCCTCATAGCATCCTTGTGCTTCATCGCCCCATCTGGTATAGCCCCAACACCTATAACGGTGCGATGTATTTAAAAGAAGGGCTTCGTCGTTTAACTCGTTATCTACCTCAATTGAAAGCACTGGTGAACGACTACCGCGTAAGTCATCCCAACCGCGTTTTTATGGGCGACACAAAAGCTTTCGATTATTACAAAAAGAACTACCGCACCACTTTTACGCCCGAAAAAGGTAATGCAGGCACCTTTTATCTTCATCCCAACAAAACGGGAGCCACAAAACTAGGCGAATTTTGGGGCAAAGCCATTTACAACGTTATACAGAAATAGAACGCACAAAGAACCATTATCTTTACCCTTTTCAAGCAGTAATCGTTGCCCTTGTTTGCGGAGGACTGCTACTTATCATTGGAGTTATTTTCTTTTTTCACTGTCGTGAATCGCCTGCGGAGGAATCTTCGTTGCTTTAAACAGACTCCAATATATAGAACTAGGCGCGCTGCATATCGCCCAAAAGGTGGTGGACTCTTGTGTTTCCCCATCCCCCAAAGCGATTCTCTATTTTTGCACCCTTGTGCTCTCTTCCGTCTTCTTCGTACACTCTATTTCCGAAGAAGAAGAGGAGAACGCGCCGACACTTTACCGTCTAAAAAAAGACGGTAAAGTGTCGGCGCTTCACAAAGTTTTTTATAACTTTGTAGCTCACAACAATAAAACAATTATAACGCGATGCTTAAACAAATAATAAACGGAAAAGTGCTGACCCCACAAGGTTGGGTCGAGGGCGGTTCAGTCGTTATAGACGGCAATAAAATCAAAGAAATTTTATCCTGTTCTACACCCGTTGATGGAGCAGAAGTAATTGATGCAAAAGGAAGTAACGTGGTGCCTGGCGGCATCGAGATGCACGTACACGGTGGAGGCGGACGCGATTTTATGGAAGGCACAGAAGAGGCTTTTCGCGTTGCGATTGACACACATATGGAATACGGAACAACCGCCATTTACCCTACTCTTTCATCGTGTACCATGACCATGATTAAAGCAGCGGTCGCCACCACGGAAAAACTAATGGCAGAGCCCGATAGCCCCGTCATGGGACTTCACCTAGAAGGCCCTTACTTTAATATGGCACAAGCTGGAGCACAAATACCCGAATGGATTACCAACCCTATCCCCGCTGATTACACCGACTTATTAGATCACACAAAAGTTGTGAAACGTTGGGACGAAGCCCCAGAGCTAGAGGGATCTATCGACTTTATAAAATGTTGCAAGAACCATGGTGTCTTACCCAGCATCGGACACACACGCGCCACTTATCCCGAAGTGAAAGCAGCCAACGAAGCTGGAATGACCCACGCCACCCACTTCTATAACGCAATGCCCGTGGTTTACAAGAAACGCGAATTTAAAGAAGCGGGAACGGTGGAAAGCATCTTTGCAGAAAAGAATATGACCGTAGAAATGATCGCCGATGGTATACACGTGCCTCCCGTTATGCTACGTATGATTTATAACATCAAAGGCGTGCAACAAACCGCACTCGTAACAGATTCTCTGTCCTGCGCTGCTAGCAAATCGAATGCTGCTTTCGACCCCCGCGTCGTGATAGAAGATGGCGTATGCAAACTAGCAGATCGCTCCGCATTAGCAGGTAGCATCGCTACGATGGATCGCCTCATCTCTACCTGCGTGAAACAAGCCGAAATTCCACTCGAAGATGCTTGCCGAATGGCCTCCGAAACGCCAGCACGCATTATGGGCATCCTCGACCGTAAAGGAACACTCGAAGCAGGCAAAGACGCCGACATCATTATGCTCGATGCAGACTTAAAGCTAACCTTTGTAATGGCGATGGGCAGAATCGTAAAGAACGAGAACTAAGACAAAAAAATTAGAGTAACTCTTTATCGTATAAAAACAAATTATGCTACTCCTCCTTTTATGGGGCGGAGTAGCTTTTTTTTGTGCATAGTGCATAGCGCACCGCTATCTTCGACCTAGACCTTTGGACGAAAGGTATGCCAAACACCAACGGGGGTGAACTGTACCCCCGTTGGTGAATCAAAAGGAAACTTCAAACCCTCTATCCGAGTGTTCCTGCCTTCCACAGAAGTTGCAACAGG
>JAVVVP010000019.1:6601-34967 GCA_036652575.1 Bacteroidaceae bacterium | reverse complement strand
AATAGATGCGGAGCGCCGAAGCCTGCGCCTTTTCGGTAAATGATAAGGGGATTGTGTCCTGATTATTCATTGTGTTTTATTTTAATGGTTTGTTTTCTTATTTCGTGTTATCCAAAGCTCACGAGTGTGCGTTCTTTCAGTGTTCTGTGCTTGTACAAGCGATAGGTGAATCCGTAGATTATGATTGTAAGAGCAAAGAGTACAACTGCCAGCACCCATAAATCTGGAACGGTGATTTCGGTGATTCTCTCGACAATAGAATTAAATACTTTTATTCCTATCAATAACATCACGGAGAAGAGCACGATCGTTTTCTTGATTGCTTGTTTATTCCATAGAGCAGAGCCCAGGAAGCAGAATGCTTGCAACAGAAGTGTTCCCAGACAGGTGCATATGAATACGATATTCTCGATTCCCCATTTTCTTGTCATTTCGGTGAACTCTGCAAAGGCACTTCGGTAGAATTCATTTATCATCAGGTGATTTACTGCCTCTGTGTGCGCCGGTTGATAGAGCAGGCGCGTGAGGTCGGCGAGATTGATGGTGAGATAGAAGAGCAGGAAGAGCAACACGAAGCGTATCAAAAAGCTTGCGGTGAACTTTTCGTAGTTCTTGGCAGGCAAGGACAGCATCGCGATGTTTTCGCCTTTATTCTTATTGTGGAAGGTGGTTGCCGCCGTCATAAAGAACATGGCGGCCATCGTTACGAACGTGAGCATGCCGATACTGTTCTTAAAGTCGTTAACGGAGTAGCGGTTGGCATCTCCATACATTGCCGTGTATCGTTCGTAGTTCGCACTCATGCGATAGAGATTTGAGATAAACGTCATCATGAAGATGGCGTAGACCGCCAGCAAGGAGAGCAGATTGCTGCGCTGATTCTCCAATATTTCGCGCTTCGCCAACAAATAGATTCGGTAGACGGAGTCTTGCACCTTCTCTAGGATGCTTTGGTCGGGTGAATAGATATTGTTCATTATTTTTGTTCTTTTAAAGTTTTAAAGTATGCCTAATAGCTTACGTTCTTTTATCATTCTGTTTTTGTAGACGCAGAACACAAGTCTGAAGCTTGCTACGGTGAGCAGGCTCAAGGCAACGAAGAAGCACCACAGCAGGCTCGCGAGATGTTGTGCCGTTGCCATACTTCCGATTCCTTCAAGGGTAGAGTTGTAGATATTCCCAAGAACGATGAGCAACAGTAGCACTAGGAACGCGGTCTTTGTCTTTACTCGCCCGTTCCAAAAGGCAGAGCCTAGGAAGCAGAACGAGAGTGATAGCATAAATTTGGCAGTATGGCACAATGACTTTGCCAACATGGCGGAACTGCCGCTCGCGATTAGCCCGAAATCCGAGAATACAAAGAAGAATGACCCAGACATTCCAAGAAGCCGACTGTCGTGGGGGTAGGGAGGGTGATAGAGCAGTTGGGCGAAGTCCGCAAGATTGAGCATTACGTAGAGCAGAAGCATTTGTCCCACAACACGTACCAGTATCCTCGACAGCATTTTTTCGCACGTTGTGGCGGGCAGCAACAACATAATGATGTTGCTGCCTTTGTTTTTTGTGGAAAACGCGTGCATAGCCGAAATAAAAAGAGTGCCAAAGATCGCACCATACATCAAGAGTGGTATGAATAATCCGGTGCCGTGATGATCTACCGTTCCGTATTTCGTGAGACTTATGTACTGCGACCTGCTATTGGTATAGCTGTTAAAGACAAACACTAGCGTGAAGAAGCAAAACACCGCGAGCATAGGCATAAGATAGCCGCGCCAATTTTCTGAAACGTCGCGTTTCGTCAGCAAGTAGATTCGGTGGGCAGAGCTTCTCACTCTGTCCATAAAGTCTTGATCGATGGTGTGTGTATGGTTCATCTTTTTCGTTCTTTTTTAGTTTAGAGTACGCCTAACAACTTACGCTCTTTTAGTGTTCTGTGCTTGTAGAGGCGATAGGTCAGGAAGTAAATTCCTAACAACATAAGACCTAGAACAGTATTGAGTATCCGGAAGTACATGGTCATCTCTGAGATGGAGTGAAGTCTGGTGAAGTCTAGATCGTCGTAGCCGGACTGCTGAATCCATGAGAGCGCCAAATAGAGAAGATAACTCCCCAAAGTAGTCGTTACGATGATCAGGATTGTTGACTTAATCTTTGCGCGTTTTGTCCACAGTGCCGAACTGAGAATGCAAACGGAATGTAACAGAGCGAAAGCAAGAATCGTCGCTATGAACCTTTGGCAGTCGAAGGTGCTTCCTCCTGCCCACTCGAGCATTCGCGAAATGGCAAGCGAGCATTGCTCGTGAACCATAAGATGGCTTACACATTCCGTGTGTGCCGGTTGATAGAGCAACCGTGTGAGATCGGCAAGGTTGAACACGAGGTAGAGCGTCAGCATCATCCCCACGGAACGCAGCAATATGCCGGCCGTGAACTTCTCGCCCATCGTGGCAGGCAATGTCATCAGAGTGATGTTCTCGCCCTTACCTTTCACCGCAAACGTGCTGACTGCCGAGAACACCGCCATTCCGCATAGGGCAATCCACATAAGGGGGAAGATGGCTTTTTCCATCATGTGGATGGGAAAGCTGCATTCCTCCACGCCCATGGTGGAGTAGCGAATGTAATTCTCGCTTATTTGGTATGTGGCGTAGAGTGCTCTCAGCAGCAACATTCCGTATATCGCGAGCAACGGTGTGAGGAACGTCCACCGGTTTTCCACCAGATCGCGCTTCATCAGCAGAAGGATGCACCGGGCAGTGCCTGCTATCTTCTCAGCGAACGATGAATGGGTTGAATTTGCGTTTTCCATGGTGGATGTCGGTATTAGAGTTTTCCTTCATGCGACACGTGGAGCAAGTTCTCTTTCGAGAGCAAAGCGTTGAAGAGTATTTCTAGGTTGAGAGCTGAATCCTCGTTGTTGGTGTTGCGGCGCACAAAATAGTTTCCGTGAACCGATGGTTGTACGAACAAGCTGTCTTCCGCCGTCTCTCCCAAAGCACATTCGCCAAAGTACAAGCGTTTGCTGATGCGCTCCACTGACTCGTTGAGCAGCAGTTCCGAATTGTCGATCACCGTTACGTTGTCGATCAAGGTATCGATGTCGCGCACCTGATGGGTTGAAATGATGATGGTACGTTCGTCGGTCATGCTTTGTGCCACCACGCGGCGAAACTGACTCTTCGATGGAATGTCGAGTCCGTTGCTGGGTTCGTCCATCAAGAGATACTTCGTGTTGGTTGCCAGAGCAAAACACATCAGCGCCTTTTTCTTCTGACCCATGGACAGTTCACCGAGCGAAATGTCGAAACTCATGTCGAACCCGTCGAGGCAGTTGAGGAGCGTTTCTTCGCTAAACTTGGGATAGAACGGTGCGTAGGTATTTACATATCGCTTCATCGAAACGTTCGGAGTGTTGTATTCTTCTGCCACAAGGTAGAGGTCTTGCAGCGTACCGATGGTGCGTTTGGCTGAATCCACACCGTCGATGGTTACCGAGCCACGCGAAGGGCGAAGAAGTCCGCTGATGAGATAGAGTAGGGTACTTTTACCCGTTCCGTTCCGTCCGAGCAAGCCGTAGATGCCCCCTGCTTCCAAATTAAGTGTTAATCCATTGAATACGGTTTGTTTGCGCTTATATCCAAAATTAATGTCGTTAATGTTTATCATGTTCTTCTGTTTTTTATTTGTTTTTCGTTAATCGTCTTTTTATTGTTGCGCGCTTTCTAAAATAAGGTGTATAACGTTTTCTGGTTCTCTTTTGCAGTGTACTGCTGTTATAGTACACTGCAAAAGTAAAACAATACATTGAATAAAAAAAATAATTCGCCCTTTATTTTTCAACTATTCAACTATTCTTATTTTCTGTCGAATTTCTCCATTACGGAGAAGATTCCGCCATAAGATGTTGTTTTATCAGATTTTATGGCTGGCGGAAGTGGATGGAATTGAAACTTCTGTATCAAGTTTAAGTAGCAAAAACAGCAGAAACGTCATGCTAAGACATGAAATCGGCTAAATAATTATAAAAGAGCCATTGTGCTTTAGTGTTAGAACGCAAATATTTTGCGTTAAATGTAAGTTATGAAGTTAATCTCTTATATCTATATCTGTCATAAACATTACGTTTGTCCTATTAGAAGATCGAAATGATCTTCTATGTGTTAAAAATTCATGCCAGGAAAAAAATAAAGGCTTGCAATTTCTTCAATTACGAAATATAGTAGTACCTTTGTATCATATAAAATAGATAGTGCATGTATGCATAACCAAGGTATATGGGCACTTTAAAACGAAGAAAGGGAGAACATTCTTGTAGTGTTCTCCCGTTTTATTATAATTGCTATGGAAATAAAACTAGCAACGACAACTGAAGAACAGATCCAGAGACTGAAAGATAGAGGAATGACCATCAATGATGAAGCTCTTGCAAGAGAAACATTGATGGACGTTGGATATTACAGATTGGGCTTTTATTGGTTCCCAATGGAAAAAACATATCCGGGAAGAACCAGAAGAAACCATGAATTTAAGACTGGCTCAATTTTTGAAACCAGTATTCACCTATATGTATTCGATAAGTGTCTCAGAAATATCTTAGCCAATTACCTATCTGATATTGAAGTCAATGTCAGGACTAAGGTTATATACATAATCTCCAATATCCATAAGCAAAACCCTACATGGTTTGCAGATAATGATGTGGTGATGTACAGCTACATCAACCAAATTGAGAAGAAATACAATAATGAGATTGTAAATAATGACGTAATAAAACGCCATTCCGAGAGACACAAGAACGATAAATACGCACCGGCATGGAAGACTCTTGAGTATCTATCATTTGGTGATCTGATTCGACTGATTGAGAATATCAAAAGTTCAGAGTCCAAGCAAAAGATATATGAATGCTATGGATTTAACGAAGACAAGACTTTCCCAAACTATATTGACGTTATAAGACAGCTACGGAATTGCTGTGCTCATGGTCATCCCATATTTGACATGGTCCTTTGTAAGTCGTTACGTGCAGCCAAGTTTAAGAAAGTGTTCAAGGGTAAGGCTCTTCCTGATAATTTCTATTCCAATATGCAGGGAGCACTCATTGTAATGCAATATATTCTTTACTACTTGCCAGGAAATAAGGGTGATGATTTTAGAGAGGAAATTCAATCATTCTTTAAAGAGAAAATGACTGATGATATTAAGCCAATGGTAGGATATCTATTAGACATACCATGGTTGCAAGCTAAATTATAATTTGTATTTTACTCCTGAATATTTGTGATTTTATTATTAGTTGTCGCTTCATATTCTCGACATCACAAACTTCCCTTCGCTCTTTATTCACTTTATTGACAGAGGTAGAAATCTCACTTGAGGTATCTGCCTCTGTTGCTATTTTAAAAACGCTCGAACTATGGCTAACAGTGTTGAACTGAGCATAGCTCAAAGAGCTGTAGAAATAGCTATACTACGTCCGCCTGATAACCCCATGTTACTTTTGCAAGGAACTTAGTAATAACACAAAACAAAAGCATATATGAACATACCGATGTTTTCAGAACAGGATATTCCCTATAATATCCTTAACCAGTTTGGACTAACCGAAGAAATGATTACGGATTTGCATGAACATTCACTTCGCGCCATCTACGCATTCTTATTTTCTATCTTT
The DNA here is from genome assembly GCA_036652575.1 of Bacteroidaceae bacterium. Lineage (GTDB taxonomy): Bacteria > Bacteroidota > Bacteroidia > Bacteroidales > Bacteroidaceae > Alloprevotella. The sequence continues at coordinate 29,293 of JAVVVP010000019.1, read as the reverse complement.
TCGACGTCTTTTCCTCAAAAAAAGGTCTTTCTTATTTTGTTTTATAGGATTTGTTTTTTATCTTTGTAGGCAGATAATTTATGATTTACCTTAGAGAGTTAATCAAATCACGATTGTGAGTTCTTTGACTTACATAGGTAGGTTCTATGACTTAGAATGGAGAGTTATAAATCATCTGCAAGAAAAAAGAGAAAGAAACTGATTTAGTATAAATAGAAGATGCTTAAAATAAATCAAGGAGGAACGTGAAATGATAGAGTATGATTTTTATCAATCGCCAAAACTGAGCGAAGCAGAAGAAACAAAATACCACATTCGTCCAGTAGGTAGATCTGTGATAACGTCTGAAAACATTGCAGACAGGATGCAAAGACAATGCACTATATCAAAGCCCGATGTTGTATTGGCTCTCTCCGCATTATCTCGTGCATTGGTAGAGGTTCTAAACTTTGGTCACACCGTACGTTTAGACGGAATAGGTTCGTTCCGCGTAGTGCTTGAAGGTAGCGTGGAAAAGCGCGGACGAGGTTTGAAACTAGTGAATGGGAGCGTGCGAAATATTTGTTTTCGTCCAGACCCAAAGCTACTGAATGCGGTTCGACAAACAAAATTGGAGCGTTCTGTGACACGTGGAAATCATTCGAAAACGTACACAAAAGAGGAACTAATGGCTTTACTAGATCATTATTTTCAAGAGCACGAAACACTTACGCCAAGAGACTTTTGTGATACCGCTTGTATGGCAAAAGCCACAGGAACACGCACCCTTAAAACCCTTCGTGAAGCAGGTGTCATTAAGAATATAGGGACCGCTCGATTGCACTTGTATGTAAAAGGAAACAGATAGTTTTATCTTCTTTTTTGTTTAGTTCCGTTCAGCATTAATCCTTCTTCACGAAGTGAATAGGGAATGCTACCAAATTCTTGTTTTTCTTTACAAAGTCAGCCCATCCAGAGTACTTGTTATTTGTTTCTATACGCCCTTTTTGAAGATAATGACAATATGCCACAGCAAGAGCATCCGTAGAATCCAAATAAGGAAGCATTTGATCCTCTTTAATCTTCAACAAACGCTGAAGCATTCTTGCCACTTGTTCTTTTGTGGCCTGTCCTTTACCCGTTATCGCCATTTTTATTTTTAAAGGGGCATATTCAGTAATCGGAATTTCATGGCTTATCGCTGCAGCAATAACAACACCTTGAGCACGTCCTAACTTAAGCATACTTTGTACATTTTTGCCAAAAAAAGGAGCTTCAATAGCCAATTCATCTGGCTTAAAAGCTTCTATAAGTCCTATGATTCTTTCATAGATTCTGCCCAACTTCATATAGATGTCGGTACATTTTCGTAAATCTATAACCCCCATTGCTTCCATTTCCAAATGGCCTTCTTTTATTTTAAGAATGCCATAACCCAGAATATTTGTTCCAGGATCTATTCCTAGGATTATAGAGTCCTTTATTGCTTCACGCATATCAATTTTATCAAGTATTTTCGGCGCAAAAGTACATTTTTTTTGGCGAAATGCTCGTAATTAAATATAATATCTTACATTTGCATTGGTAATAATAGGGAAGCCCTTTTTACACCCTTTTTATGTGCCAATTTATTGTTAAAAGAAAGATGATGAAACAACTATTTTTTATTCTATTTTTGTTCCTGCTAACAACGACAACTTCTGCGCAATCTGAAAAATATGCAGACATTCTGTTCGCTGAAAAGAGTTATGATTTTGGCACGTTCTCCGAAGAAAAGCCTGTAACTCATAAATTTCAATTTACGAATACGGGCAATGCACCTCTTATCATCGTACAGGTAAAAGCTGGATGTGGTTGTACCATAGTATCGTTTCCTAAAAAGCCGATCAAGCCAGGTGGAAAAGAGGACATAAAAGTCGTATATAATGGGAGAAATAAAAATCTCGGTTTCTTTTCTAAAACGATAGACGTATCCTCTAATGCTAAGAAGGGGATTGTGACGCTTCGCATAACTGGAAATATGACGGAAAAGCAAACGAAATAAGAACTAGAGCTATTCAATTTTAAATAAAAAACAATGGAAAACAACCACTTAGTTATAATGGCAGGAGGAATAGGCAGTCGCTTCTGGCCCATGAGTAGTGAAGAAATGCCCAAACAATTTCTTGATGTCTTAGGCTGTGGTCGAACTCTTATACAGCTTACTGCCGACCGCTTTAAGGGTATTTGCCCACCAGAAAACATATGGGTGGTAACGAACGATAAATATGCAAAGATCGTAGAAGAACAGTTACCAGAAATACCTACAGAAAATATTCTTAAAGAACCTTGTCGTCGTAATACAGCACCTTGCATAGCCTATGTTAGTTGGAAGATAAAAACGAAAAACCCTCGGGCAAACATTGTTGTAGCACCTAGCGACCATGTTATTACCAATATCAAAAAATTTCAGGATACAATTAAATTCTGCATGGATTTTACGGCAGAAACGGATAGCATTGTAACCCTTGGCATTAAGCCTGTAAGCCCAGAAACGGGCTATGGATACATAGAAGCTGATTTAAGCGTGTCGTCCTCCAAAAACAAAAATATATTCCGTGTAGATTCCTTTAAAGAAAAGCCTAAATTAGAAGTGGCTAAAACTTATTTGAAAGCAAAAAATTTCTATTGGAATTCTGGTATCTTTATTTGGAGCGCTACAACGATTGTCAATGCTTTCAGAGTTTATCAACCTGAAATAGCAAAGATATTTGAGAAAATGGTCTTTGCTTATGGAACGAAAGACGAGCAAGCTTTAATCAATGAGAATTTTCCTAAGTGTGAAGACATCTCTGTTGATTATGCCATTATGGAAAAAGCGGAAGAGATCTTTGTTTTTCCATCTAACTTTGATTGGAGTGATTTAGGTTCTTGGAGTTCACTTCGTAATCAAATAAAAAAGGATCTTCATGGAAATGCATGTATAGGGAATAATATTGATGTCTATGAAACGAATAACTGCATTATTCATACAACACAAACAAAAAAAGTTGTTATACAAGGACTTGATGGATACATTGTCGTAGAAAAAGATGGTATCTTGATGATCTGTAAAATGGATGAAGAACAACGTATAAAACTGTTCCACTAAAAGCCATCATCAAAAGTCATCATCGTATAAAGCTTTTCGAGTATAAAGTTTTCCGAAGTATATCAGAAATAAGAATGGTGATTATGTTTAATACAGAGTTGAAAGAATAGAAAGAACGTTCGTACTCTTAAAAATCGCTAGTTCTGTTCGGTTTAATATAGTCCCAGTTAAAGAAAAAATTAATGACAAAAAGAATATCACCTGTTGCAGATCAAAAAAAAGAAAAAACAGGAAAAACGACAGCATCAAAACGTCTTGAGAAAGTAAAGATAGCTGTAAATCCTAGAATTGATGCAAAGAAGAATTTGAAATCAAAAAAGACTGTATTTAAAACAGCAAGCTCAAACGTACGTATTACCAAAGACGGCGTGAAAGAGACTCGCCCCTCCAACTTCTTAGAATTTACAGTGGACAAAGAATGCAATATGATGCAGTTTGTACAAGAAAAGATGCAAGGCATAAGTCGTAATAAGGCCAAATCAATACTTACAGGACAAGGTATAACAGTTAATAATCAAATTATAACTCGCTTTGATCATTTGTTAAAGGTCGGTGAGAAAGTCAAAATTAGCAAGCACAAGCGTTCACAAGAGCTTAAAAACCAATTTGTCAAAATGGTTTATGAAGATCGCTGGATTATGGTAATAGAAAAAAACGTAGGTGTTCTTTCTATGGGTAATTCTAGTAATACATTTTGTGTTAAGACAATACTAGATGATTATTTAAAAAAGAAGCATCTCAAATGTACGGCTCACGTTGTTCATCGTTTAGACAGAGATACTTCTGGGCTTATGATATATGCTAAAACTCAAGAAGCTCAAGATATACTTGAAGAAAATTGGCATGATATAGTTACCGACCGACGTTATATTGCAGTTGTGTATGGAGCGATGGAAGAAAATAGCGGTTCCATCGAAAGTTGGTTGAAAGATAATAAAGCTTTTGTTACTTATAGTAGCCCACAAGATAATGGTGGAAAATATGCTCTTACCTATTATCGAACAATAAAAGTAGGACAAGAGTTTTCGCTTGTAGAACTAAAGCTTGATACAGGCAGAAAGAACCAAATACGTGTACACATGAGTGACCTTTCTCATCCAGTTGTTGGGGATGTTAAATACGGTATGGGTAGCAGTCCTATTGGTCGATTGGCACTTCATGCTTTTCGACTAAACTTTTATCATCCCATAACAAATGAGATGCTTACATTTGAAACACCATATCCAAAACCCTTTATCCATCTAGTTAGATAATAGCGAAAGTACATTTCGCAACTTTGCAGACTTTAGCCCCCTACTATCCTCTGCCATTAGATTGATTTATAATTGATTTATATATGAATATAAATGACAACTCCCTAACAATCATTACAAAGTATTTTTCTGAACTCACGGAAGTTCAGAAAAATCAATTTCAAATGTTAGATGCACTCTATCACGATTGGAATGCAAAAATAAACGTTATTTCTCGGAAAGATATTGATTGTTTATATGAACATCATATACTTCATTCGCTTGCTATAGCAAAGGTTATTTCTTTTCGAGAGGGAACCTCCATTCTTGACTTGGGGACTGGAGGTGGGTTTCCTGGAATTCCATTAGCGATTCTGTTTCCAAAGTGTAATTTCTGTCTTGTGGATAGTATTGGAAAAAAAATACGTGTCGCAACAGAAGTATCACAAGCCATAGGATTAACCAATGTGACACTGAAACACGAAAACGCAAAAGAGGAAAAAGGGACCTTCGACTTCTGCGTAAGTCGAGCTGTTATGAATACCACGGATCTAATTAAAATAATACAAAAGAAGATTCGAAAAGAACAGCGGAATGCTCTCCCAAATGGATTGATCTGTTTAAAGGGCGGAGATACAGAGCAGGAGATGCAGGAAATTAAAAGAAAAGTGGTGGAATGGAAACTTTCAGAATTCTTTCATGAAGCATTTTTCGAAACAAAAAAAATTATTTATGTGCCCTTGGTGTAAAGACTCTTCTATGTCACCTTTTGGGCTAAAGTCAAAAAACAATGCTTAATATCAAGAAGTTCGAAGTAAACGACTTACAAGAAAACTGTTATATCGTTTCTGATGAAACGAAGGAAGCGATAATTATAGACCCAGGGATGTTCTACACAGAGGAACGGGAAGAAGTAAAAGAATATGTTGATAGTCATTTGATTCAACTAGTACATTTGCTCAATACACATGGACATTTTGATCATACCTATTCCAATCGTTTTGTGTTCGACACCTTTGGTTTGAAAGTAAAGTTACATGCAGAAGACATTGCACTCTATCAATCTTTATCGTTTCAAATAGAAACCTTTTTACGCCGACACATTGAGGAAGAACTAGCACCCATTGAAAAAGGATTAAGCGATGCCGATGAAATCAAATTCGGAAATCACACCTTTACGGTGCTTCATACACCTGGACACACTTTAGGAGGTATTTGTCTATATTGTCAAGCAGAAAACATACTCTTTTCTGGAGATAGTTTGTTTTATCATAGCATTGGACGAACCGATTTCCCTGGTGGTAGCGAACAAAACTTGTTATGCTCCCTTCGTGAGAAAATACTCCGATTACCTAATCAGACAAAGGTTTATCCAGGACATGGACCTCAGACGAATATTGGTGAGGAACGAAGCGGAAATCCTTATTTACGATAAAAGCAGGACCAATGGGGCATTATGAATGTGAAGGGCACGTTGAATACGTTTTTTTTTACTACCTTTGCACTCGTTTTAACAAAAAAAGAAAATGATTACAGTATCCAATTTGGCCATTCAGTTCGGCAAACGTGTGCTATACCAAGATGTGAATCTTAAGTTTACGAATGGAAATATTTATGGTGTTATAGGCGCCAACGGAGCGGGGAAATCTACGTTTCTAAAAGCCATTTCGGGTGAGCTTGATGCTACAAAAGGAACCGTATCCCTAGGCTCAGGAGAACGTTTGTCTGTGCTCAGTCAGGACCACTACAAATTTGATGAACATACCGTTCTTGACACCGTATTAATGGGGCATACTATTATGTGGGGAATTATGCAAGAGCGTAACGAATTGTACTCCAAGGAAGACTTTACAGATGCAGATGGAATTAAAGTGGCAGAACTTGAAGAAACCTTTTCACACATTGGTGGGTATGAAGCGGAAAACGATGCCGCTACGTTACTCAACGGATTGGGCGTTCCTACTGAAATGCATTTCCAAAGAATGGGAGAACTGTCTGGTAAAGAAAAAGTTCGCGTCATGCTTGCACAAGCCTTGTTTGGTGAACCTGACAATTTATTACTAGATGAGCCTACTAATGATCTCGATTTAGAAACCGTAGAATGGCTCGAAGAATATTTGGGGAATTTCGAACATACCGTACTTGTAGTCAGTCATGACCGCCACTTTCTTGATGCGGTATGTACTCATACGGTAGATATAGATTTTGGTAAAGTAACACTTTTCTCGGGAAACTATAGCTTCTGGTACGAATCTAGCCAATTAGCACTCCGCCAAGCACAAAATCAAAAAGCGAAAGCAGAAGAAAAGAAAAAAGAATTAGAGGAATTCATTCGACGTTTTTCAGCCAACGTAGCAAAAAGTAAACAAACAACAAGTAGAAAGAAAATGATCGAAAAGCTCAATGTTGACGACATCAAGCCTTCTACACGTAAATATCCAGGTATCATATTTCAAATGGAACGTGAACCAGGAAACCAAATACTCGAAGTAAAAGATCTAAAAGCAACCATGGATGATGGGACTGTGTTGTTTGATAACATAAATTTCACGGTAGAAAAAGATGAAAAAATCGTATTCCTAAGTCACAACCCACGTGCAATGACGGCTCTTTTCGAAATTATCAACGGGAACCGAAAACCAGATGCAGGTAGTTATGATTGGGGCGTAACGATCACAACGGCTTATTTACCAGTGGACAATACAGAATTCTTTGAAAATAATCTCAATATGATTGATTGGCTCAGTCAATTTGGAGAAGGAAACGAAGTTTACTTTAAAGCGTTTCTTGGACGTATGCTCTTTTCAGGGGAAGATATTTTGAAAAAGGTAAATGTTCTTTCAGGAGGCGAGAAAATGAGATGTATGATTGCTAGAATGCAACTTCGCAATGCGAATTGTCTTATTCTGGATACTCCAACGAATCATCTTGATATGGAGAGCATTCAAGCTTTTAACAACAACTTAAACTTGTACAAAGGAAACATTTTATTCGCCTCTCACGACCATACATTTATAGAATCCGTATCCAACCGCATTATCGAACTCACCCCCAATGGTATAATTGATAAATTAATGGGATATGAAGAGTATATAAATGATGCCCATATCAAAGAGATGAAACAAAAAATGTATGGGGTGATCTAATTCTGGTACGCTATTTGTAGATTTATCACTAAACAAACTTATCAAACAATTATGAGTAATAAGGAACAAAAACAAACCGAAGAGATGCTAGATGCACAAAACGATACGATTCAAGCTGAAATAGATGCTGAAAACACGAAAGCAGTGGAGCTAGATAATATAGAAGAAAAAACGGAGGCTCAAATGCTTGCTGAAGCCAACGAAAAAATAGCTGAATTACAAGATAAATACTTACGACAAGTAGCTGAATTTGATAATTATCGCAAACGTACCATTAAAGAGAAAACAGAATTAATTCTGAATGGTGGTGAAAAAGTTATTTCATCTTTTCTCTTAGTACTTGACGATATGGAGCGCGCCCTTGAAAATTTCGAAAAAGCAAATGATATAGAGGCTTTAAAAGAAGGTGTAGAACTGATTTTTCAAAAAATGACGAAAGTTCTTGCTGGTCATGGACTCAAGAAAATTGAAATAGTTGACCAAGATTTTAATACAGATTATCACGAAGCTATCGCGATGATTCCTGCACCTACCGAAGATCTAAAAGGAAAGATAATCGACTGTGTACAATCAGGATATATGCTAAATGATAAAGTAATACGTCATGCAAAAGTAGCCGTAGGACAATAATAGTAAATAGGCAGAGGCTAATGCAAATAAAAGTGTCTCTGCATCTAATTTAGAATAAATAAAATGGCAGCAAAAAGAGATTTCTATGAAGTACTAGGTGTCGATAAAAACGCCGATGCAGAAACCATAAAAAAAGCGTATAAGAAGAAGGCTATTCAATATCACCCAGATCGCAATCAAGGAAATAAAGAAGCCGAAGAAAAATTCAAAGAGGCAGCTGAAGCCTATGATGTACTTCGTGATCCAGAGAAACGAGCGCGCTATGATCAATTCGGACCAGAAGGTGTGAATGGTGCAGGAGGATTTGGTGGATTTGGCGGTGGACAAGGAATGAATATGGATGATATTTTCTCCATGTTTGGCGATATCTTCGGTGGACATTCTGGAAGTGGATTCTCTGGCTTTGGAGGCTTCGGAGGAGGTAGTCGAGAGGGTGGACGTACGGCTCAATTTCGCGGAAGTGATTTGCGCTTAAAAGTAAAATTGACACTTCAAGAAATAAGTACTGGGGTTACAAAAAAATTTAAAGTAAAGAAATACATAGCTTGTTCAGAATGCCAAGGAAGTGGAGCTGAAAAAGGAAGCGAAAAAACAACTTGCTCACAATGCCACGGTACAGGTACCATTACACGTACGCAACAAAGTATGTTTGGCATGATGCAATCTCAACATGTTTGTCCAACTTGTGGCGGTGAAGGACAGATCATAAAAAACAAATGTAAGCATTGTGGTGGTGAGGGCATTATTATGGGCGAAGAAATCGTTGAAATAAACATTCCTGCAGGCGTAGCAGAAGGGATGATTCTCAATGTGCAAGGAAAAGGACACGCTGGAAAACGTGGAGGAATAGCTGGTGACATACAAGTATTTATAGAAGAAGAAGAAAACGCAGAATTCCTTCGCGATGATAACAATCTTGTATACAACCTCTTATTATCTGTAGCACAAGCAACACTTGGTGATAGTGTAGAAATCCCAACCATTGATGGAAAAGCGAAAATAAAAATAGATTCAGGCACACAACCAGGAAAAGTATTACGTTTGCGCGGAAAAGGTTTACCTGCTGTAAAAGGCTATGGTTACGGTACTGGTGATTTGGTAGTAAACATTAGTGTTTATATACCAGAGACTCTGAATAAAGATGAAAAAGATGCTTTTGAAAAAATGAAAGAGAGTGATAATCTTAAACCATCAACAAGCATTAAGGAACAAATATTCAACAAGTTTCGTGCCTATTTTGACGAATGAATTATAAAGAAACAATAGACTACCTTTTCGCGTGTGCCCCACTCTTTCAAAACATAGGAAAAGAAGCTTATAAAGAGGGATTAGAAACATCATACATACTTGATGAACACTTTCGTCACCCTCATACACTCTTTAAAACGATACACGTAGCTGGTACCAATGGAAAAGGATCTTGTTCACATACTCTCGCGGCTATATTACAACAAGCTGGTTATAAAGTAGGTCTTTATACTTCACCACATCTGATAGACTTTCGAGAACGTATTCGCATAAATGGAGAAATGATAAGCGAGGAATATGTAATCAACTTTATTGAAAAGGAAAAAGACTTTTTTGAACCTCTTCATCCTTCTTTTTTTGAGCTTACTACAGCCCTTGCATTTCAGTATTTTGCCACACAACAAGTAGATGTAGGCGTAATAGAAGTAGGACTAGGTGGACGACTTGATTGTACAAATCTTATTACGCCCGAAATTTCCATCATCACAAACATAAGCTTTGATCATACACAGTTTCTTGGCAACACATTGAAAGCTATTGCAGGTGAAAAAGCAGGTATCATCAAAAAAAAGGTTCCTATTATAATAGGTGAAGCAAATGTTGAAACACGTCCTGTTTTTCTCTCCAAAGCTTTAGAAATGGAAGCACCAATTACTTTTGCAGAAGATCATCCCATCGTAAGCGCCTCGTTTACGAATTACCTTCGTGGTGGAAGGACCTATACTTCTTTTCTTTATGGGGAAATAGACGGAGAGCTCGGTGGCTTATGCCAACAAAAGAATACAAACACGCTGCTAACAGCCATAGAAGTTATGAAAGAATGCGGATTCAGACTTACTGAAGAATGTATTCGCATCGGGCTAGCTACAGTTTGTGAAAAAACAGGATTAATGGGACGTTGGCAGAAAATAAAATCTTCACCCAATGTCATTTGCGATACGGGACATAATATAGGGGGATGGATCTATATATCAGAACAATTAAAACATCAATTTTGTCGACAGATGCATATTGTCTTTGGCATGGTAAACGATAAAGATATAACATCTGTTTTAAAGATTCTGCCTACTGATGCAATCTATTATTTCACAAAAGCAAACGTTAAAAGGGCTCTTAATGAAAACGTAATAAAAAAGCAAGCCAATGAACTAGGCTTAAAAGGAGAGGCCTACCCCACCGTTGAGGTCGCTTATGAAAAAGCATTGGAAAGTGCGGAAAAACAAGACTTTATTTACGTTGGGGGAAGCAGTTTCGTGGTAGCAGATTTGCTCACTTTCCTTCATTAGTAATCTTTCACATTAAAAAAGGACACATTTCTTGCTCATTTCCTTTGTCAAACAGAATATTTTGGTTTAATTTGCATACACTATCATTAAAACTCAAACAATGGGAAACGAAGAAAATGTATTTGCGTGCAATTTAAGACCAACTAATTACCAAACAGTAATCGATGGAAAGGAAACAAATCTCTACATTTTATCAAATCAAAAAGGTTGCGAAGTAGCAATCACAAATTATGGTGGCTCAATCGTAGCCATTATGGTGCCTGACAAAAATGGAAATCTTGCAAACGTCATTCAGGGACACGATTGCATTAAAGACTGCATAGAAAGTCCAGAACCTTTTCTTAGCACTCTTGTTGGTCGTTATGGAAATCGTATAGGTAAGGGTGAATTTACGCTTGATGGACAAAAACACTCACTCGCTATCAACAATGGGCCAAACCATTTGCATGGTGGTCCAACAGGCTTTCATGCAAAAGTATGGGATGTATTAAGCAAAACAAAACAGAACCTTATATTGCAATATGTTTCGTTAGATGGAGAGGAAGGATTCCCAGGTAAACTAACAATGCAAGTAACTTATACATTCACCAACGAAAATGAATTAATTATTGATTATAAAGGGTTAACCAATAAAAAGACAATTGTTAATATGACAAGTCACGGCTTTTTTTCCTTATCAGGTATTGCAAACCCTACTCCAACTATCGAAAAAATAAAATGTCAAATTAATGCAGACTTCTATATTCCTATTGACAACACGTCTGTTCCAACAGGTGAAATTTTGTCTGTAGAAGATACACCTTTTGATTTTAGAACGTATCACGAGATTGGAGAACGTATTGATGCTCCACACAAACAAATAATCAATGGAGCTGGTTATGATCATTGTTTTGTGTTGAATAAAAAAGAAGTTGGTGAACTTAGCTTTGCTGCAAAAGTGATAGAACCAACAAGTGGTAGAACGATGGAAGTATACACTACAGAACCTGGCGTACAGTTCTATTCAGATAATTGGGCTGATGGTTATAAAGGTCAGAATGGTGCTACATTTCCACGTCGTAGTGGCATCTGCTTTGAAGCACAACATTTTCCAGATTCCCCAAACAAAATACATTTTCCTTCTGTTGTTCTTTGTCCAGAAGACACTTATACACAAAAGACTATCTATAAATTTGGTATAGTAGAATAATTAATCAATTCAATATTTTAAATTATTATGAGTAACAAAACTAAACAATGGGGTGCTATTATTATTATGATTGCACTTTTTGCTATGATTGCCTTTGTAACGAATCTATGTTCGCCAATGGCCATTATTGTTAAAAATCAATTTGGAGCATCCAACCTACTTGCCCAAATAGGCAATTATGGCAATTTTATTGCCTATTTACTAATGGGTATCCCATCGGGTATGCTTATCAAAAAATTCGGCTATAAAAAAACAGCTTTGCTCGCTTTATTAGTAGGTATCATTGGTATTTTGATTCAATGGATGAGTGGTTGGAACAGTGTTCAAAGTTTTGGCGTATACTTAATCGGTGCATTCGTTGCAGGTTTCTGTATGTGTATGTTGAACACGGTTGTAAATCCAATGCTTAATATTCTTGGTGGTGGCGGAAACAAAGGTAACCAACTTATCCAAATTGGTGGTGTCTTTAACTCTACTGCTGCTGTAGCTGTATATATCATTATGGGTGCCTTAATTGGCGATGCTGCAAAAGCAAAGATTGCGGATACAACTCCTGCGTTATTTATTGCCCTCGGTATCTTTATTGTGGGATTCATCGTTATTCTATTCACAAAAATTCAAGAACCACAACAAGCTGTTGAAGTTAAAAAAACCGCGAAAGATCCTCATAGCGCTTTTTCATTCCGTCACTTCAATCTTGGTATTCTTGCAATTTTCTTGTATATGGGAATCGAAGTAGGAACACCTACTTATATTTTGCAATATCTAACATCTGATACTCCTGCCGTACAAGCAAAAAGAGAATCAATAATGAAAAACTATGAAAGTCAAACAATAACAGCAAATGTTGCTGCGAAAGACTATATTGCTGCTACAACAGATATAGACGCAATTTGCTCATCAAATAAGCCAGAAGAAATTCAGAGCTTAGAGAAGCAAATTATTGAAACACAAAATAAGATTGAGAACAAAGAAATCACGGCAGAAAGTGTCACCCAAACAACAACAGGTCGTGGCATGCAGGCTGGCACCGTAGGGCTTATTGTCGCTGTCTATTGGTTAATGATGCTTATTGGACGTTTTGTCGGTGGCGCCATAGGAGGAAAGGTTTCAAGTCGTGTTATGATTATAGCCACATCTACTGCCAGTATCCTTTTAATTGCATTTGGTATGTTTGCCCCTACCGAAACGATGGTCAGTGTTCCTGGTATCGATTGGTCTAACCTTAGTGTTATTTGGGAGAAAGTTCCTGTAGGCATCTTTGCCTTTCTTTTAGTGGGTTTATGTACTTCTGTCATGTGGGGTGGTATCTTCAATATGGCAACGGAAGGTCTTGGCAAATATACAGCCATTGCTTCGGGTGCATTTATGACGATGGTATTTGGTTGTGCTGTAATGGTCGCTATTCAGGCTCTTGTGGCAGACTTCACCGGTTCTTATCTCACGAGTTATGTCGTTGTTCTTTTCTGTGCAGCCTATCTTCTTTATTATGCCCTTATCGGTTGCAAGAACGTAAACAAAGATATTCCTGTAGAATAATATAGTATTAATTTTATAGATATAACTATTATGAAACTAAAAATTAACGATGTAAGAAATCGTTTCATAGAACACTTCGATGGAACGACAGGGAGCATTTATGCTTCTCCAGGACGTATTAATCTGATAGGTGAACATACAGATTATAATGGTGGCTTTGTTTTCCCTGGGGCTATAACTCAAGGAATGATGGCCGAGATTAAACCAAATGGCACACGTAGCGTGCGTGCGTATTCGATCGATCTTAAGGATTATGCGGAATTCAGTCTTGATGATGAAAAAGGACCATCAGCAAGTCACTTCCGTTATATATTTGGCGTTTGTCGCGAAATGATGAAATTAGGAGTTAAAGTAGAAGGTTTTAATACAGCCTTTGCTGGCGATGTTCCACTTGGTGCTGGAATGTCTTCTTCTGCAGCTTTAGAAAGCACTTTTGCCTTTGCACTTAATGATTTATTTGGTGGTAATCAAATAGATAAAATGACGTTGGCAAAAGTAGGTCAATCTACAGAACATAACTTCGTGGGTGTTAATTGTGGCATTATGGATCAATTTGCATCTGTGTTTGGAAAAGCGGGTAGTTTGGTTCGTTTAGATTGTCGTTCTATGGAGTATGCTTATTATCCATTTGATCCAAAGGGATATAAGCTTGTTCTTCTCAATACATGTGTAAAACATGAATTAGCATCTTCCGCTTATAACAAACGCCGCGAAAGTTGTGAAAATGTAGTTGCTACCATGAAAAAACATTGGCCAAACGTAGAAACACTTCGCGATGCAGATTTTGATATGCTTGAGAAAGTAAAAGATGAAGTATCTGCAGAGGATGCACTACGTGCTAAGTATGTAATTGGTGAAAAATTCCGTGTGCTAGACGTTTGTGATGCTCTTGAAAAAGGAGATTACGAAACTGTCGGTAAAAAAATGTATGAAACACACGAAGGTTTAAGTAAAGACTACGAAGTTTCTTGCCCAGAGCTTGACTTTTTGAATGATGTAGCGAAGACTTGTGGAGTTACAGGTTCTCGTGTTATGGGTGGTGGTTTTGGAGGCTGTACTATCAATTTAGTTAGTGATGAGCTTTATACAACATTTATTGAAACTGCTAAAATAAAATTTAAAGAACAGTTTGGTAAGGAACCGATCGTTATTGATGTAGAAATTGGTGATGGATCGCGGAAAATTTGCTAATTAACCAGATTAAGATAGAAATTAAAAGAGGCTGTGTCAGTTTTGACACAGCCTCTTTTATGGTATCCATCCGAAAAAAGCGTATCGATCCGAAAAGTTTAGGCAATCTTTCGTAACTTTGCCCGATGTTCATCACAAAGGCAAAGAAATACCACGAGCAGGAAGACGGAACCATAGATACGATGGAATAAGGATTCCAAATGGTAACGGATTGCCAAACAGTTTTATGGTTATATTAAATAGAAGCAAATTAATTGTAAAAACATAAAAATATGGAAAGAGAAAGACTTGTTTCAGTTGTTGCAGGAAGGGCATTGTATTATATCGATTTGGAGGTTCCTTCTAAAATTATTCCCTTTAGGGGTGATTTCCCGCTTATAAAAGAATACCAAATCGATGATTATATAAAGGAAATAGAAAGCACACAATTCTTGGAAGATTTAAGAGAAGAATTTGCCTCCAAAACGGTTAAAGCGTACAGAATCGCTCTTTTAGAAGATGGATTTAAAAGATACCTTAAAAGTTATAACATAACTACTAGCGATTTTTTAAAGATGTCTAATAGTGATAAATCCGACAAGCTTTTGGAATGGATGAATAAGGATTGTATAGATTTTACTTCTTTAACAATAAAATAAATATGGCAATTTTTAAAATAGCATTTAAAAGAACAGAAGCCTTTGAGGGGGAAAATATTTGGACTAATATAGACGGAGACTCAGGCGCTGAAACTTGGAGCGGTATAAGTAGACGATATAATCCAAAATGGGAAGGGTGGAAAATATTAGATAGAATGAAGAACAAAAAAATAATCAAAAAATAACAACGCCTGAACTAGACGTTTTGAAATTATATTTTTATCGCAAAAATTATTGGGATTTAGTTTGGGGTGATAGGATAGATAATCAAATTGTGGCTAACGATTTATATGATGTTGCGGTTAATATGGGTGTAGTATCCTACGACTACTACCGTCTGACCAAATCAGACAGAGACCCCAAGGGAGTATCCCGCAAATGGTCTGTCCTTTCCTTGGTACGCTCGATGGCTTCACGAAGACCGAACGAAATGAGCTAGCGGACATGCTCACCTCCATGATAGAGGAAGGGCAGAGCATGATGCACGATAATCAGTTGCTTTACGAAAAGGCTATGGACTTCTATGTGAGGTACCTAGAAAGCAAATATGCTCAGGAGAACGACCCCGTGCTCAAAGCCGAGGCCGAGCGCAAGGAGCGCGAACGTCGGCGGGACATGGTAACAATAAAGCTAGTTCCCTGACCGTGTGAAGTGAGAGCTTCACGCACGGTTATGTGAGAAGTTCGCCCTGAAATGCCTGGGCTTACTCGACAAAAAAAACAGCGCACTCGATGTAATAATCGAATACGCTGTTTTTTTTAGATTTGATTTTGTATACTTTAAAAGTCTAGATCAAGACCTAGTCCAAAGACATCATTTGTACGAGAATAGGTATCAGTATACCCTGTCTGCGCATTTTTTAAGTCCTTATAAAAAGTATGGAAATAAGCTACATTAAGTCTTGCTTTGGGAGAAAGACGGATTTCAGCTCCTCCACCTAACGAACAAGAATTAGTAGTATAACTAATATCCTTTAAGAACTTGCAGTTTTTTCCAAAGCCATAATTTGTGCTTTGAAAACCCAAACTAGCTGTAACCATCTTGTTGATGTCATATTCTACTCCTGCAAGATATTCATTCGTACCTTCGTCTAAGTATTGTTCCTTATGATTATACTGAGATGCATGTTTGTCAAAAAAATGATGATAACCTACCGAAGCACGTAATTTTGGCAAAATACTATACTGCACACCGAAAGTTAAAAGTGAAGGTACATCTGCTGATACTTTCTTCCCATCCACAAATTCACCTAATGCTGCTCCCGCTGCAGGATTAAGAACAGCAAGTCCGTCCACATATTTTTGAGTAAGATTGGATTGGTTTTTAAGGTGCATACGTCCATAAAACTCGTATTTAGCAGCAAAGTTCCATTTCTCAATTTTGTAATCTAGACCAAGTACGGTCATAAAGCTCCACCCAGATTGATCGCAGTCAAGACGTATGCCATTAGATAATGGATTTTCGTTTCCCAAAAAATAGCCAATAGGCACTTCTGCTGGAAGCCCCGCTCCTTGTGCTATAGCATTGGTCTGTAACATTATATTTTCCATGTAACCATAGTAATTACAATCGGCTAAAATTAAGCGACCACCAACATATGCCGAAAGATTATCGGTTATTTTATAACCAGCGCCAAGTTGCATGCCATAATAGTATTGTTTTCCCTTCATGTACATATCGGCAGAATAAGTATCTATGAATTTGTGCCCATATTTTTCTTGTGTCATCTTATTGACAGCTGAAGGTAGCATAGATACAACATTTTCGAATGTACCCAAACCATTGTCGAACGTGCACTTACCACCACCGCCAGTAATTGCAAAACTTGCCGAAACAGCCCAGCGATCTTTCACATAAGCTAATTGAAGCGAAGGTACAACGGGTGCCGATGCTTTACCTTTAAAACGCTTCGTGTCACTACCGTTGTTTTCCTTACCATACTTATAGTTAGGATTTTGCGTGTCGATAGCACGATTTTGATAAACACTCTGAAAGTTAAGCGACAAATGCCAGCCCTGACTCATAAAATTGAGCCCCGCAGGATTATTGTACACACCATCGATGCCAATAGAGGCATCACGACACGGATTACGCAAGAAGGCAACGTTTTGATTCGTGTTCGTTAATAAACCACCTGCAAAAGTTAGATTCGAAATCAGCATTGCAAGTAGTAGGAACAAGTTAAGTCTCTTCATTTTTAATTACTTTTTTGTTAAAATTCGAGTGCAAAATTACAGCTTTCTTACTTATCTACCAAAGAATTAGCCATTTATTATTTCAAGAGAAACTGTTTCAGTTGGAACAATCGACTATTTTTATTCCTCTTTCTATCGTATCTTTTTCGTATTTGGCGTTTATTTACAAGTATATATCGGTCTTTTTTTGTACTTTTGCCCTCAATTACAAATAAACTAAGGAATACAGAAAATTATGTTCGACAATTTAAGTGAAAGACTAGAACGCTCTTTCAAAATACTGAAAGGTGAGGGTAAGATTACAGAGATTAACGTAGCTGAGACACTCAAAGACGTACGCAAAGCTTTGCTTGATGCCGATGTCAACTATAAAGTAGCCAAGACGTTTACCGACAACGTAAAAACGAAAGCACTCGGACAAAATGTTCTTACAGCTGTCAAACCAGGTCAGCTTCTCGTCAAAATAGTTCACGATGAACTGGCCATACTTATGGGAAGTGAAACGTCTGAGCTCGAACTAAAAAGTCATCCTGCCATTATCCTTATGTCTGGTTTACAAGGTTCAGGTAAAACAACATTTTCGGGCAAACTAGCTCTTTGGCAAAAGACAAAGAAAAATCGTAAACCACTGCTGGTAGCCTGCGATGTTTATCGTCCAGCAGCCATTGAGCAACTAAGAGTTCTTGGGGAACAAATAGGAGTTCCTGTATACAGCGAAATAGACAGTAAAAATCCTGTAGAAATTGCACAGCACGCTATTCAAGAAGCAAAAGCAAAAGGCTATGATTTAGTAATTGTGGATACCGCAGGACGTCTTGCTATAGACGAACTGATGATGAAAGAAATTACAGCTATCAAGTCTACGATCCACCCCGATGAAACCCTCTTTGTGGTAGATGCAATGACAGGACAAGATGCCGTAAACACTGCAAAAGAATTTAACGAACGCCTAGATTTTGACGGGGTTGTTCTAACAAAACTGGATGGCGACACACGCGGTGGTGCCGCCCTATCCATTCGTACCGTCGTAGACAAACCTATAAAGTTTGTTGGTACAGGAGAAAAAATGGAAGCTATCGACCCTTTCCATCCAGCACGTATGGCAGACCGCATACTAGGAATGGGTGATATTGTATCCCTTGTTGAAAAAGCACAAGAACAATACGATGAAACAGAAGCACGTCGCTTGCAAAAAAGAATAGCAAAAAACCAATTTGATTTCAACGATTTTCTTTCACAGATACAACAAATCAAAAAGATGGGTAATATTAAAGACCTAGCATCTATGATACCTGGAGTTGGAAAAGCTTTAAAAGACGTAGAAATTGATGATGACGCATTCAAAAGC
Source organism: Bacteroidaceae bacterium (assembly GCA_036652575.1). GTDB lineage: Bacteria > Bacteroidota > Bacteroidia > Bacteroidales > Bacteroidaceae > Alloprevotella. The sequence continues at coordinate 10,542 of JAVVVP010000019.1, read as the reverse complement.
ATTGAAGCTATCATACATTCAATGACTCCGAAGGAACGTTGCAATCCAGAACTACTCAATGCAAGTCGCCGTACACGTATCGCCAAAGGATCGGGTACTACACAACAAGAAGTAAACCGTTTGCTCAAGCAATTTGAGCAAACTCGTAAAATGATGAAGATGGTAACAGGAAGTAAAATGGGTAAAATGATGGGTAAAATGCCAACGGGTATGATGCCTGGAATGCCAAAGATATAAATATAGAATAAGGTATATATGCAACTAATAGACGGTAAAGCAACAGCATCTATCATAAAAGAGGAAATTGCTGCAGAAGTAAAAAGTATTGTAAATGCGGGAGGAAAGCGTCCTCACTTAGCAGCAATCCTTGTTGGACATAATGGCGGTAGCGAAACCTATGTAAAGAATAAAGTATTAGCTTGTGAAACTTGTGGATTCAAAAGTACATTATTACGCTTTGAAAATAATACAAGTGAAGAAGAGCTCTTGAATGCTGTTCACTGTCTAAATAACGATGAAGACATTGATGGATTTATCGTTCAGCTGCCCTTACCTCCTCACATTTCAGAACAAAAAGTAATAGAAGCTATTGATTATCGTAAAGACGTAGATGGTTTTCATCCTATTAATGTTGGACGTATGGCGATCGGACTTCCCTGTTACATTTCTGCAACGCCAAAAGGTATACTTGAATTACTACAACGCTACAATATAGAAACAAGTGGTAAGAAATGCGTAATACTAGGACGTAGTAACATCGTAGGAAAACCGATGGCTCAACTAATGATGCAAAAAAAATATGGTGATGCTACAGTAACCGTATGCCACAGTCATAGCAAAACATTAAAACAAGAATGCCTTGAAGCCGACATTATTATTGCTGCGATAGGTTGTCCAAATTTTGTAACAGAAGATATGGTAAAGGAAGGTGCGACAATAATAGATGTTGGAACAACTCGAGTACCCGATGCTAGTCGCAAAAATGGATTCCGTCTTTGCGGAGATGTAGAGTTCAGTAAAGTTTCCTCCAAATGCAGCTTTATAACCCCAGTTCCTGGTGGCGTTGGCCCCATGACAATCAGTATGCTCATGCAAAATACGTTACTTGCAGGAAAAAAAATGATCTATCCGCTTTTTACGAATCTATAAAGATAGATAGATATTACAGCATTAAGCTGATTTATAAGTCTATAAGTAAAAACTCATAATGAGAATAATTATTTTTACAAAAAAAGAGGCTTAGATATTTTGTAGAGTAAAAGATATTTTCTAACTTTGCACTCGCTTTCAAAAAGGAAGCCTTTAGATGGTGGCTGTAGTTCAGCTGGTTAGAGCGTCAGATTGTGGTTCTGGATGTCGTGGGTTCGAATCCCATCAGCCACCCCTTAAAGAAGTATACAGACGAATGTTTGCATACTTCTTTTTTTTTATTTCCGAGAAATTTATAAAACTCTAATAGATTATGCACATAAATAAAATGATACTATGTATGCTTTGCTTCCCCCTTATTTTGTCGGCAGCAACAGCAGACACCCTACATATAGAAAAAGCCAAGTACGTTGGACCTCTTGCGATTCAAATGCCTTATATGATAGATAGTGTGAATGGGGAGAATCAAAAAATGGAAAGCCGTAAATTGTTAGAAAGGAATTTGAATCCTTCATTTACAACCTCTAAAACCATAGACTATGGAACAGCTCTCGATCCATCGCAGTCACTCCATTATTTTCAGTTCACATTAACACCTAATCGTTTTACAAAAACAAAGTTACTGATTTCTCATTTAGCAAACTACAAAATTTTTGTAAATGGAAAAGAACAGTATGGAACAGAACTCTCTTTGCTTCCTCAACGCTACGAAATTATCATTGCCGCAATGACCGCAAAGGAAGCAAAAGATTCATTCAAAATAGCTCTCATTACGCCAAAAGAGGCTTCCGTAACGATCAACGCAACAGACAAACGACCTTATACAATTAGCGATCAAACAAACGGATTACATTACTCAACTATAAGTATATCCCCAAGCGGAAAATATTTACAAACCGTCTATACCAACATAGACACTAAGGGAACACCTACTTACTATACAAAACTAACCTATACAAGTACAGACAAGGTCCTTATGACCTTTGATGGGTATGCGCCTTACCATTGGATGCCAAAGAGCGACTTACTCTATTTTACGCGTAAACAAGACGATCGCATCAATCTTCTTACACTCAATCCCTTGACGCTAGAAACAAAAATAAGCTGTACCAGCATTCCTGCTGGTGATTTCCGCATAGACCCTACAGAGAATTACCTTATCTATTCTTTACTGGATGAAAAACCAAAAGAAACTGGACCTTTAAAATTACTTTGCGACCCAGACGATCGTATACCAGGATGGAGAAACCGCTGGAATATCTATAAATTCGATCTTCGAACACACGTAATGCAACAACTAACTTATGGACACACCGCCATAAATCTGAGTGACATCAGTTCCGACGGAACAAAGTTACTTTTCACATCAGATCGTCACCGACTTGAAGCTTTACCAAACTCACTTACATCTCTTTATCAAATGGATTTAAGAACAATGCAAGTAGATACCTTGTTACGCGACACAGGTTACATCGCAAACTGTTCTTATTCGCCCGATAGTAATCAAATACTTATAAAAGGATCTCCAGCATGCTTTAATGGCATCGGTTGCCAAGTGAAAGAAGGACAAATACCAAGTATGTACGATTATCAGCTCTACCTCTTTACCATCGCTACCCGAAAAGTACGAGCTATGACTACAAACTTTTATCCCTCTGTAGAAAACGTACAATGGTCTAAGCATAATAAAAAAATCTACTTCACAGCTAACGACCAAGACTGCATACATCTTTACACTCTAAATCCACAAACAGGAAAAATAAACTTTATCGACACCCACTTAGACGTTATTCAACGACTCTCTATCGCTACCCACGGCTCACGCATCGTTTACTTTGGACAAACAAGTTCCACTGCTCGCACACTTTACACTTGCGACCTCAATGGAGGAAAACCTCAAAAAATTGGTGATATTGATTTTGAAAAGTGGATCTCCAACATTTCTATTTCAACGGTAACAAAATGGAAATTTTGCACTGAACGTGGAGATACGATTATAGGCCGATATTACTTGCCTAAGGATTTCAACCATCAAAAGAAGTACCCACTTATTGTTTATTACTATGGGGGTTGTACTCCAACACTCAACACTCTAGAATTTCACTATGCTTACCAAGTTCTTGCGAGTTTAGGTTATGTGGTTTATGTGGTTCAGCCAAGTGGTACCATCGGTTTTGGACAAGAGTTCTCAGCTCGTCACACCAATGCTTGGGGACAACGAACCGCCGATGACATAATAGAAGGAACCCGCGAATTTTGCAAACAGCACCAATATGTTGATACGACAAAGATCGGCTGTATGGGTGCGTCCTATGGTGGTTTTATGACACAATATTTAGTCTCACACACAGACCTATTTGCGACAGCTATTAGCCATGCAGGAATTAGTAATATTGCCAGTTATTGGGGAGGCGGTTATTGGGGCTATAGCTACAGCGAAGCAGCTTCACAAGGTAGTTACCCATGGAATAATGCCAAACTCTATACAGAACAAAGTTCACTCTTTAATGCCGACAAAATACACACGCCATTGCTTTTGCTTCACGGAACAGCCGATACCAATGTGCCTACGAACGAAAGTCAGCAACTGTACACCGCTCTTCGCTTACTAGGAAGAGAAGTAAGTTATATTCAAATAGAGGGATCAAACCATGTAGTAAAGGACTATGACAAACGTATACATTGGCAAAACACCATTTTTGCTTGGTTCAATAAATATCTGAAAGGACAAGCGGAATGGTGGAACGAAATGTATCCATCAAAAGCATATTAAAAATAAGATAGTTTACCTA
>JAVVVP010000019.1:0-6501 GCA_036652575.1 Bacteroidaceae bacterium | reverse complement strand
TTTAGGTAAAAGAAAGAATCAAATCCCAATAAGAGCATCTCATCCCCTTCAAAAAACATCACAACATCATCAACTTCGCTCTTTAACGAAATATCTTACAACAAAAGGTCCTCTATTTGCAAGAATCTTTGTAATTTTGGCTTCAAATTGACAACGTATGAACTCCACCGCACTTCAGAAAGTAAAACAACGTTATGGCATCGTAGGAAACTACGAGGGAATAGATCGTGCCCTAAACGTTGCACTGCAAGTTGCGTCAACAGATCTCTCCGTCCTCATTACAGGAGAAAATGGAGTAGGAAAAGAAATATTTCCACGTATCATACACGACCATAGTACTCGCAAAAATAAAAAATACTTTGCCGTAAATTGTGGTTCAATTCCAGAAGGTACCATAGACTCTGAACTTTTTGGACATGAGAAAGGAGCTTTCACTGGGGCTATAGGCGAACGAGATGGCTATTTTGGTGTGGCCCACGGAGGAACCCTATTTCTTGATGAAGTAGGCGAACTACCTTTATCTACACAAGCACGTTTATTGCGGGTACTCGAAACGGGTGAATACATACGTGTTGGTGCAAGCGATGTACGCAAAACGAACGTACGAATCGTAGCGGCTACAAACGTCAACATAACGAAAGCGATAAATGAAAAGCGTTTTCGTGAAGATCTATACTATCGGCTTAACACGATTCCTATTTCCATTCCACCACTGCGTGAACGTGGTGAAGATATAGCCCTACTCTTTCGGAAATTTGCCCTAGAGATGAGCGAAAAATACAATATGCCATCCATCCGTCTTGCCGATGATGCAAAACAAATACTCCTTGCTTACGCATGGCCTGGCAATGTGCGCCAACTCAAAAACATTACCGAAAACATGTCTGTAACTTCAAGTGAACGAGACATAACGAAACAAATACTATCCACTTATATTCCAGCAGAAAATCATAACAATCAACTCGCGACTATAAAAGGAGAACACGCATCGCATAGTTTTGAAAATGAACGCGAGATTATCTATCAAATACTCTATGATCTTCGACGTGATGTAGCAGAACTTAAAGAATTTGTAAACAAGCAACATCTCACGAACAACGCACCTTCAACCACTAGTGCACTTGCTATCTATCCAAAACCATCCATCAAAATCGTAAAACCAGACGAAATTACAGAAAGTGCAGAATACATAGAAGAAATGGGCGAAACACAAACAATCAATGAGGTAGAGCAAGAGGCCATAAAAAAAGCATTAGAGAAAAACAAAGGAAATCGAAAACTAACAGCACTCGATCTCAACATACCAGAACGCACATTGTACAGAAAAATAAAAGAATATGGACTTGACTAAACTAAAAAGGAACAAGCTTGCAGCTTATTTTATGTTCACACTCTTACTTTCAGCATGTAGTGTGTCGTATAAATTTAACGGAGCTTCCATTAACTACAATGTAACCAAAACAATACAAATAGCCGAATTCCCTATTCGTTCAGCACTCGTGTGGGCTCCCATGCAGACTATTTTCAATATGAAATTGCAAGATGCTTACGTTAACCAAACTCGATTGCAGCTCGTAAAGCGCAACGGAGACTTACAAATATCAGGAGAAATAACAGATTACAACGTTTATAATAAATCCATATCTGCCGATGGTTTGTCATCACAGACACAGCTTAAAATGACCGTCAATGTGCGATTTGTCAACAATAAAAACCGCACACAAGACTTTGAGAGGTCGTTCTCTGCAACCTCTGAATTTGAATCTTCTCAACAACTAGCATCCGTACAAGAAGAACTTGTAACGCAAATGATAAAGGACATAACAGACCAAATATTCAGCGCAACCGTAGCAAATTGGTAAAATACAAATGAATACAGAGATAAGAGTAACCGAACTCATAGGGCATCCTGAACAGATGAACAGAGACACACTGATGTCCCTGCAGGATATGCTATCACAACACCCCTATTACCAAACAGCCCGCTTACTCTACTTACACAATCTATATATACTCCACGAAGAATCATTTGATGCAGAACTAAAAAAAGCAGCACTCTACATCGCCGATCGCCAAGTACTCTTCTATATGGCGGAAGGACAAAACTACACCATACAGCCAGAATCAAATAATGCCCACAAAGAGTATGAAAGTGCTGAGCATAATCGCACGGTTTCGTTGATCAATCGTTTTTTGACAGAACAACCAGAAGATAGCATCGTAAAGCACGAACTCACCCCTGCCGATGCGACAACAGATTATGCGGCTTATTTATTACAAATGGAAGACGTAGACATTCCAGAAGTTGAAGAATCAGCACTACAACTAAAAGGACAAAATCTTATTGACGACTTTATCGAAAGAAAACAAGAACGATTTGTACTACCCGAAGAAACCGAATTTATTCCCGAAGCAGACCTAGAACCAGAGAACGATGAGGACTATTTTACGGAAACATTGGCGCGAATATACATAAAACAAGGACGATATTCCAAAGCAATTGAAATTATACACAAACTTAGCTTGAATTATCCAAAAAAAAATAGTTACTTTGCAGATCAAATAAGATTCTTAGAGAAATTGATTATTAATAACAAAAACAAAAGATAAAAAGAATGTATACAGTTTTAATCGTACTAGCAGTGATTGCATCTATTTTAATGTGTTTCATCGTATTGATTCAAGAGTCAAAAGGTGGTGGTTTAGCTTCTGGCTTTTCATCATCTAATCAAATTATGGGCGTTCGAAAAACGACAGATATTATAGAGAAAGCTACTTGGACTCTCGCTATCGTATTGGTTGTATTAAGTGTGGCATCATCTTACTTAGTGCCTACAGCTGCAACCGAAACCTCTGTAATGATGAATAGTAATATACCTGCACAGACTGCTGCTCCTGCCGTACCACAGCAAAACACAACAACAGCACCAGCTACGACACCTGCTCAAGGTACACCTGCTCCTGTAAGCGGAAACTAAAAAGCAAAAAATGAATAAATAAACACAGCTAAGGATTGACTCTTCATTGAATCAATCCTTAGTTTGCTTAAACATAAAAGCATAAAAACAGAATAACTATGAAAATCGCAATTGTAGGGACTGGGTACGTAGGACTTGTATCAGGCACTTGTTTTGCAGAGATGGGTGTCGATGTAACCTGCGTGGATGTAAACAAAGAAAAGATTGAGAACCTTCAAAAAGGGATTTTGCCAATCTACGAACCAGGACTAGATGAAATGGTCCTACGAAACACAACTGAAAAAAGACTACACTTTACAACGGATCTAACAAGCTGTTTAAATGATGTGGATATCGTTTTTAGTGCCGTAGGTACACCTCCAGACGAAGATGGTAGTGCCGATCTTAAATATGTGCTGGAGGTAGCTCGGCAAGTAGGAGCGAACCTAAATCACTATGTTGTAGTTGTAACAAAAAGCACGGTTCCTGTAGGAACCGCGAAAAAAGTAAAAGAAACAATCCAAAGAGAACTTGAAAAAAGAGGCCTAAATATAGAATTTGACGTTGCTAGTAACCCTGAATTTCTAAAAGAAGGTGCAGCGATCAAAGACTTTATGAGTCCAGATCGAGTTGTTGTAGGCGTAGACAGCGATCGTGCTAGAGATATGATGATAAAACTCTATCATCCCTTTATGCTTAATAATTATCGTATCATTTTAACAGATGTACCATCAGCAGAAATGATTAAATATGCCGCAAACAGTATGCTTGCTACACGTATTAGCTTTATGAACGACATCGCAAACCTTTGTGAAATTATTGGTGCCGATGTCAATATGGTACGAAAAGGGATAGGCTCCGACTCTCGTATCGGTAGCAAATTTCTTTATGCAGGTTGCGGATATGGCGGTTCGTGTTTTCCTAAAGATGTAAAAGCACTCATAAAGACAGCAGAGAAAAACGGTTATCCAATGCGCGTTTTACAAGCAACAGAAGATGTCAATGAAGCTCAGAAATACGTTGTATTCAATAAGTTAAAAGATTTTTACAAGGGATCACTTCAAGGAAAAACAATTTGTATTTGGGGATTATCCTTCAAAGCTGAAACCGATGATATGCGTGAAGCCACATCTCTTGTCACCATAGACCTTTTACTTAAAGCAGGATGCAACGTGCGTGTATTCGATCCTATTGCTATGGAAGAATGCCAACGCCGTATAGGCACTTCTGTTTACTACGCAACAGACATCTATGATGCAGCAAAAGGAACGGATGCAATTCTCTTACTTACAGAATGGAAACTATTCCGCTTACCAAATTGGAAAAACATTTTATCCTCTATGAAAAAAGCAGTAATTATAGACGGGCGAAATATCTACAACCCTAAAGATTTGAAAGAAATAGGTATCGTTTATCGATCCATCGGACGATAAACGATTTATACAACTCAAAAAACGAAACAAACACAGGGTAAAAAAAAATAGAATATTCTGTATTCGGTTTGCTGTATAAGAAAGTTTCTATAACTTTGCAGAAGAAAACGGCACTTGAGTAAACTCAAAGCAATCTTTATGGCTATTCGTTAGCGCATTCTTCACAGAAAATCAATGAGAGATACGATTTCAAACAAACTTAATAAATAAATCTATGAGAGTTATTATCGAACCTAATTATGAGCAACTGTCACAATGGGCAGCAGACTATGTAGTAAGCAAAATCAATGGTGCAAACCCAACAGCAGAGAAACCTTTTGTTCTTGGCTTGCCTACTGGTTCATCACCTATGGGTATGTACAAAGCAATCGTAAAGGCACATAAAGAAGGGCACGTTAGCTTTAAAAACGTACTTACATTTAATATGGACGAATATGTAGGTTTACCAGAATCACATCCTGAAAGTTATCACTCCTTTATGGCAAACAATCTGTTTAACCATATTGATTGCCCAAAAGAAAACATTCATATTCTAAACGGAAATGCGAAAGACTTAGCCGCAGAATGTGCAAATTACGAAAAAACAATAGAAAAAGCAGGCGGTATAGACCTCTTTATTGGAGGAATTGGTCCTGATGGACACATTGCATTCAATGAACCAGGAAGTTCTTTAACTAGTCGCACACGTGTTAAAACGCTAACAACAGATACACGTATTGCAAACTCACGTTTCTTTGGGGGAGATCCAGAGAATGTACCTTACACAGCTCTTACTGTAGGTGTTGGTACGGTTATGTCTGCTCGCGAAGTTCTTATTTTATGTAATGGTCACAACAAAGCACAAGCCTTGCGCGCAGCTGTAGAAGGTAGCATAACACAAATGTGGACGATTAGTGTACTTCAGATGCATCAGCATGGTATTATTGTATGTGACGAACCAGCAACAGACGAACTAAAAGTTGGTACTTACAAATACTTCAAAGATATTGAAAAAGGTTCTATCTAAAAAAGAATAGTTCCATTTATCCCATATAAAGGACAGCGGCTAAAGGATTGATAGTTCTTTAGCCGTCATTCTTTATTGTAAAGTTCAAAAACAAGAATATGAAACTCATTGCAGATAGCGGATCAACAAAGACTGATTGGTGTAGTATAGAAGAGAACAAACCTACTCTACATTTTACAACGCAAGGAATCAATCCATATATGCTCTCGAAAGGCGAAATTACAAACATCTTTCAAAAAGAGGTTGTTGCAGTCCTAGAAGGTCGTAAAACAAACGAAGTCTTCTTTTATGGTGCTGGTTGTACAGAAGAACAAGCGCCTATTATAGCAACTTCTATTACAGAAGGTCTGCATTGCGAAAAGGTAGAAGTACATAGCGACTTATTAGGTGCAGCTCGTTCCCTTTGTCATAAAAGCGCAGGAATTGCTTGTATACTAGGTACTGGATCAAATAGTTGTCTATACGATGGAGAGAAGATAATAGAGAACGTGTCACCACTAGGCTTTATTCTTGGTGATGAAGGAAGTGGTGCTGTATTAGGACGAAATCTAGTAGGTGATTTACTAAAGGGGCAATTGTCTACAAAGCTCGTCCATTTATTTTTCGAAGAAACAGGACTTACCCGTGCCGAAATTCTCAATAAAGTTTATAAACAAAATTTTCCAAATCGTTTTCTAGCCTCGCTAACCCACTTCATTGCAATACACAAGCATGAAGAAAAATTACACACCTTTCTTCTCTATCATTTTAGTCGTTTCTTTACTCGCAATATTTCTCTATATAACAAACCAGAGTTGCCTATAAACTTTATAGGAAGCATCGCTTATTACTTTTCTGACGAACTAAAAGAAGCAGCCAAGCACGAAGGTTATAGGATCGGTCATATCCAAAAGAGCCCTATGGAGGGACTTAAAACATATCACGCATAAAATGGATTTGGACGCTTTCATGGGGCGAAAAAAGAGTGGAGGCATAATTTTGTTGCCCCGCCACAACTAGCGAACGTTCTTCAATGTGGCTAACAGCAACCCCTAAGCCTGAAGAAGATAAGGGTCTTCACGACTGCGCTCGCTGTGGGTGTTGCAACAGAAAGAAGCGTAAGAGG
>JAVVVP010000018.1:0-35380 GCA_036652575.1 Bacteroidaceae bacterium | reverse complement strand
CTTTTTTCTATAGCTCCGAAAGTGAGCTTAAGTAAGGAAATAAAAAAACCTGCGGACTGAATGTCCACAGGTTTTAATTTCTTAATGCTCGTATAACTTATACAGCTGCAGAATCAGCTGCTACAGTATCAGTAGCAACAGTGTCTTGTGCCATTGTATCAACAGATACAGTGTCAACAGAATCAGTTGCAGTAGCTGCAGTAGTTGTTTTGTTACCGCAAGATGCGAAAGAGATAGCTGCGAAAGCTACGAACATAAATACTAACTTCTTCATTTTCTTTGTTCTTTTAATTAGTTAAACAATCAATTGCTTATTAAAACGATGCAAAGATACGGACTTTTTCAATAGGGCGTATGCTTAAAGCTGTTTTTTTTTCTTTTTGGCGAAACTTTTTTTGAGCTAAAAATGTAACTACTTAATAATTAGCTATGTTGCTTTTTGAATGAAATGAGAAGAAAAGGGTATATGTCGTATATAATTATTACTTTTGCACTTCACAACATAAGATTATGATTGATAAATCAGTATTAAAGGAAAAGACAGCGGTATATCATACGCTTGGTTGCAAACTTAATTTTGCGGAAACTTCTGCGTTACGTCAACAATTAGAAGAATTAGGTGTTCGAGATGCAGAAAAAGGAGCGTCTGCTGATATTTGTATAATAAATACGTGTTCGGTAACAGATGTGGCTGATCATAAGTGTCGTCAGACTATACATAAGTATGTACGTGCCAATTCTGGAGCTTTTGTGATCGTGGTGGGCTGTTATGCTCAGCTGAATCCTGATAAAATAGCAAAGATGGAGGGTGTGGACTTGGTGATAGGGATGGAGCACAAGGGAGATGTGATACGTTTTCTGTGCGAAAAACTGCCTTTAAAAGGTATACAGAGTGGTTGCGAGGCTGCTCTGCACGAGCATGTGGCTGTAGCAACAAAGGATATTCGTACATTTGTGCCTTCGTGCTCGTGCGGAGAGCGTACTCGTTACTTTTTGAAGGTGCAAGATGGTTGTGATTATTATTGTACCTATTGTACGATCCCAATTGCTCGTGGGCGTAGCCGCAATGGCTCTATCGCTTCGCTAGTGAAGCAAGCAGAGGAAGTGGCTCGTAATGGTGGTCGGGAGATTGTTATAACAGGAGTTAATATAGGCGATTTTGGAAAATCTACAAATGAAACTTTTTTTGATCTTGTTCGCGCATTAGATAAGGTGGATGGGATAGAGCGTTATCGCATTTCATCTATAGAACCGAATCTTGTAACCGATGAGATTGTCGACTATTGTGCGCAGTCATCTTCTTTTATGCCTCATTTTCATATACCGCTTCAAAGTGGGAGTAACGAGGTGTTGAGTTTGATGCATCGTAAATATACGACTGAATTTTTTGCTGAAAAGATTGCTAAAATAAAAAAGGTTCTTCCAGATGCTTTTATAGGAGTAGATGTGATTGTTGGAACGCGTGGTGAAACAGATGAGTTGTTTTTGAAGGCCAAGAACTTTATTGACGGATTGGATATATCGCAATTACACGTTTTTAGTTATTCAGAGCGCCCAGGAACGAAAGCGCTTACTATTGATTATGTGGTGTCACCAGAAGAAAAGCATCATCGTAGTCAACAACTTCTTGCTATTAGCGAAGAAAAACGTATCTGCTTTTATCGGAAGTTTGTGGGTTCTGAACGTACAGTGCTTACGGAACATACAAGGGGGGGGGCTTCGGCTTGTGGCTTTACCGATAATTACATTCGTGTGGAAATGCCAGACCTCAAGGACGGGAATCGTGAAGATAATCATTTTGTGCGTGTGCGTTTAACGGGCTTTAATGCGGATATGTCTGCTCTTATTGGTGTACCTATTAAATAATATAGAAATGAAAAAACGTACGGCAGTAGTAATACTTAATTGGAATGGGGTAGAAATGCTTCGTTCTTTTTTGCCTTCGGTTGTGAAGTATTCTGATAGCGCAGATATTGTTGTGGCAGATAATGGTTCTACAGACGACTCTATTCGTGTTCTTACAGAGGAGTTCCCCATGGTTCGACAAATTGTATTAGACGTAAATTATGGTTTTGCAGAGGGGTATAATCGCGCTTTAGAACAAATTGATGCAGAGTATAGTGTTTTGCTAAATTCGGATGTTGAAGTATCTCCTTTGTGGCTGAAATACTTAACGGATTATATGGATGCACATCCCGAAGTGGCGGGTTGCCAACCTAAAATTCGTAGTTATAAAAAAAAGGAACTTTTTGAGTATGCAGGTGCTTGTGGTGGTTTTATGGATAAGTATGGATATCCTTTTTGTCGAGGTCGCATAATGAGTCAAGTGGAAGTGGATAAAGGACAATATGACGAACCTATATCTGTGTTTTGGGCAACAGGAGCGGCTTTATTGGTACGAACAAATCTTTATAAAGAAGTGGGGGGATTAGATGCTTGTTTCTTTGCGCACATGGAAGAAATAGATTTGTGTTGGCGGATGCGTGCTCGAGGATATAATTTAGTGTGCGTGCCTGAAAGTATCGTATATCATGTGGGAGGTGCTACTCTAAGTAAGGAAAATCCACGTAAGACGTATTTAAATTTCCGTAATAATTTACTGATGATTTACAAGAATGAAGCAGAAGGAAAACTTTCTACCATCATGCGTGTGCGTTGTTTATTAGATTCTATAGCGGCATTCAAATTTTTTGTTTTAGGTGATGTTGCAAATGCGAAAGCTGTGTTTAAAGCTCGTCGTGATTTTCATAAAATGAAAGTGAGCTACGAAGCTATCCGAAGTCAAAATATAGCAGCTACAACGAACCATCATATACCAGAGCTCTTTCATATTAGCATTCTGTTCGAATTTTATTTTAAGGCGAAAAAAACTTTTGATGTCATACGTCGTGTGAATAGATAGCCTGTTTTTGCTTTGAAAAGAGCAAAATTCACGGTATATAACAATTAAAAATTGTTTTATGCGGTGAACAATTGTTTGTTTGCCAAATTAATATTATCTTTGCAAGATAAAAACGAGCAAAGACAGTGAAGAAAGTTTTTCTATATTTATTAGTTTGCAGTATAAGTCTTTTGTCATGCGATTTAAAATGGTATGACTCAGATAAGCAAACATACGAAGCGACAATGAAAATAAGTCGTTTCGACATTTTGCTAAGTGACTATGTGGAGACTGGAAATTTCTCTTTTCTACAACGTATGAAAACAGAATATCCAATAGAAACCAAAATACTTATAGAGAATGTACTTCATCTTGGTGGCGTAAATGATGTGGCCGTAAGTCAAAAAATGCGTGCTTACTATAGCGATCCAACGTTGTCAAAACTAATGAAAGACGTGAGTGCAAAATTTAAAGATTTGAGTAAATACGAAAAACAGTTGAGTGAGGCTTTCTCTACTCTTCGAAAAGCTTGTCCAAAGGTGCGTAAACCACGAGTGTATTCGTTTGTTTCTGCCTTAAATCAAAGTATAGTTGTAAGTGATACTTTAGTTGGAATCAGTCTTGATAAATATCTTGGTGATGATTATTCGCTTTATAAAAAATATTATTTGGATTACCAAAGACAAACCATGAAGCCTTCACGTATTGTTCCTGATTTTCTCTATTTCTATTTAGGAAGTGAATATCCAGATCCTCAGAAAGAGAAACGAACCTTGCTTTACGAAATGATAAAGGCGGGTAAAATAAATTGGGTAATATCTAAAATAACGGATACGTCGATTAATAAGACGTTGGGTTTAACCGATAAAAGTGAGCAATGGTGGCAGGAAAATGGGAAGGCTGTCTGGCAAGGTTTAAATAAGAATAACGGGAAATTGTTGAATACAACAGATTCTGCTACTATACATTCTGCCATGCTTGTTGTGCCCAATGCTGCTCCGGAAATTAAAAATAAGTTTGAAGGTTGTGGCGTGATAATAGGAACTTATATAATAAAAGAATATATGTCTAGGCATTCGAATTTTACGATTTGCAATCTTTTGCATACAAATGATTATTCTCGTTTGCTGAAAGAATCGGGTTACGAACAAAATTAATTTTTATGGAACCAGCATTATACTTGATACCTGTAACTTTAGGTGATACGCCATTGGAAAGAGTGATCCCTACTTACAATCATCAGATTGTAATAAATATTCGTCATTTCATTGTCGAGGAAATTCGTACCGCACGTCGTTTCTTAAAGCAGGTAGATAAGTCGATAGATATAGATGCTCTAACCTTTTATCCTATGGGCAAGCATTCTACAGCTTTGGACTATGCTTCGTATCTTCAACCACTGGAACAAGGTTTACCTATCGGTGTGATAAGTGAAGCGGGTTGCCCTGCTGTAGCAGATCCTGGTGCTGATATTGTTGCCATTGCTCAACAAAAAGGATTGAAAGTGATTCCTCTTGTTGGTCCATCGTCGATTCTTCTGGCTGTGATGGGGTCTGGTTTTAATGGTCAGAGCTTTGCTTTCAATGGCTATTTACCTATAGATCCTTCAGCGCGAACAAAAAAGCTTAAGCATCTGGAATCACTTGTCTACTCTGAGGATCAAACGCAGTTGTTCATTGAAACTCCATTTCGCAACATAAAGATGTTTCAAGAACTACTTGCTATCCTCAAGCCTCACACTCGTCTTTGTATTGCAGCAGGTATTACTTGCGAAAACGAATACATTCGTACACTTACGATCCATGAATGGAAGAAGTTTCCTATGCCAGATTTTAATAAGGTTCCAGCGATCTTCTTGATTTATAAGTAGCCCCTTTAAAAAAAAACTCATGACTTTCTGATAATCAATGGGATAATTATAAGATGGCGGATGGTTGAATATGGTATTTTTAGAGATACTTCTATTTGGGAAGGGAAAAGCGATTAAAGTAGGATAGGGGTAGAACGGGAATCTCTAATTATAAGGCTCTATAACGAATTGTGTGGGCAATCCACGTTCAGCTTTCCTGCAATAAAGTATATCATACTCATAAAATGCTCCACATTTGTATAACCTCTCGCTCTTCTTTTGGCGAGTTGAATTTTAGAGCTTAGACCTTAGACCTTCTAGGATCCCATTAGATACTGCTTTGTTATCAAAGTCGGGAAGTAGTTTTGAAAGAAAAAGATATTACGATATCACACCAATTTCCCAAACCATAAACCCGTGGTTACAATTATGAATCCGTTGGATATTTCAGTCGCCAGGTTAATCGAAACTATCATGCTTCGTTTGCGTTTCACGTGCGATACAGTTTTGGGAAACTGAAAATAAGAGCAAAAAAAACAGATCGATCAATTAGTAACGAGGATGTAAAACAGAGTTATGACGAGTGAGGAAATCGATAAAATCATGGAATCCGAATTTATGCGTATGACGAAAAAGGGGAGGGCGGCATACAATCGATTTTTTAGAGATAGAGTAAAGAGGAAGGACTCATGTTGGATCCTTCCTCTTTTACGTTATAGAAACCATCTGTTTAAACGGGCTAAGCTCTGTGTTTTCGGGGATCAAGAAATAGTCGCAATTTCTATTACAGTGCGTTTTTTACCCAATGAGATCGATACATTCTCCATTCTCAAGGCGGATGCAACGGTAGTTTCGTGCAAATAGTTTAATAAAAATCAGCGTGTTTTCGCTTGGCGACAATGTGCTAGGAGTAATGTTTGGCATAGGCTTTATTATTTGCGTTTATATGTAAAACGCAAATAATGAAGTCTTAGTATATATTTGAACTAATAAATTGTTAGAGATATGTGATTTTCTTCTGCTGTACGTTTCATTTTAAGTAAGGCATAGCGCAAACGCCCGAGAGCTGTATTGATACTTACCCCTGTTATATCGGCTATTTCCTTAAAGCTAAGGTTTTGGTAAAAGCGCATATACACAACTTCACGCTGGCAACCAGGTAAGGTCTTTACAAGTCTATTTAGATCTCTGATCGTTTGCTCATTGGCTATTTGTGATTCAATATCAAGTTCGGAAAATTTAGTATCGTTGAAGAGATCATTTCCTATTTCATCGTTTGATACGGTATTCTCTCCTTTTTCTATGCGAAATTGATCCATAATTAGATTGTGTGCAATACGGATAATCCAAGCAGAAAATTTTCCACTTTCTACATATTTCCCTTTCTGAATACGTATAATTGCTTTTACAAAGGTCTCTTGAAATAAATCGTCAGCAAGAGCCTCGTTATGTACTGTGAAATGGATATAAGAGTATATTTTGTTCTTATATCGATACAATAAAACGTCAAAAGCATTGTTATTTCCTTTTGCATATAAAGTCACTAACTGTTCGTCAGTTTGTGTTTTTAGAGATTCCATTACGTCTTGTTTTCTTTTATAATTAGAGTAATGTTATGCAATAGGCGTTGTTCTTTAAAGGGTTTATATGAGAAGCAAAGAAAGTGATAATTCTTTAAATGAGCAAGCTTTTATCAAATAAAATCACTTTTCGTAGCGTTTTTATTTGATATGGTATGTATTTTCCCATTTGAAACCGCGGAGGAAGTCGGTTATGAGCATTCTTTTTTTCCCTGCAATCTGCAAAGATTTTATATTGAGGTAGCCGTCATATAGCGCAATACTTAGTGTTTGTTTGCCATCACAGACGATGGTGCCTATTGGGTAATGGTGGGCCGTAAAAATCTTTTCGGTTTCGTAGATTTTAAGAACTTTCGTGTCTTTACCTAGTACAAGCTCTGTCCAAGCAACTGGGTAAGGTGAGAGTCCCCGTATGAAGTCATATGTTACCTTTACACTCTTATTCCAATCAATGTGGCACGTTTCTTTAAATATTTTTGGTGCAGAACATAAGGACTCTTTTTCCGTCGTCATAAGCTCTTGGTCCATGGGATGGATGCGGTCTGCTAGTATGTTGTCTACGGTTTCGGTTACCAATTTCCCTCCAAGAAGCATCAGGCGATCGTGTATGGTTTCTGCATTGTCATTATCTGAAATGGCTATCTGTACTTGTTGTATAACCTCTCCTGTGTCTATTTCGTGTGTTAGAAAAAAGGTTGTGATACCTGTTTTTGTTTCTCCATTTATGATAGCCCAATTAATGGGCGCAGCTCCTCTGTATTGAGGTAATAGGGATGCGTGAAGATTGAAGGTTCCTAGTCGTGGCATATTCCACACTATTTCGGGTAGCATTCGGAAGGCTACGACGATTTGCAGATCAGCGTGTAGACTTTGTAGTTCTTCTATGAATGTTTCGTCTTTGAGGCGTTCGGGTTGTAATACTTTGATCCCTTTTTGTAAGGCATATTTTTTTACGGGACTTTGAGATGGTTCCGTTTGGTGTCTACCGATGGGCTTATCTGGCATGGTTATTACGCCTACTACATTATATCCACCTTCTACTAAGCATTTCAGACTTTCTACGGCAAAGTCTGGTGTCCCCATATATACGATTCTTAAATCTTCTTTCTTCATAATGCATTTCTCTTTGTTTCTATTCTTCTGAGAAATCGACTAATAGTTGTCGATAGTTACTATATAGTTTTTCTTTGGATATGAATCCTACAAATTTTTGTTCGTTATCGAGTACAGGTAAAATGGTCGTACCTGTTTCTTGGAATTTATCCATAACTTCAGTCATCGGGTCGTTCGTATAAAGTAATGTGGCTGGCTGTTCCATTAATTGTTCTGCTTTGAAGTAGCTATAAAGTTCTTGACGAAAGATGACCTTACGTATATTCGCTAAGTTTATGATTCCCATAAGAATTCCGTCTCCATCTACGACGGGGAAGACATCGTATTTTTCTTTAGAGAGAAGTAACACAAAGCGTCCTAATTCCATATCAGGACGGATGCGTGGGTAATATTTTTCAATAACGGTATCTAAACTCATCAAGGTAAGTATGGATCGATCTTTATGATGGGTTAGTAGTTGCCCTTTTTTTGCCAAACGCATGGAATAGATACTGTGTGGCTCAAAGGTGATAATTGTTAAGTAGGAACAAACCGAAACGATCATCAGTGGTAAAAAGAGATCGTACCCTCCCGTTAATTCGGCAATTAAGAAGATGCTTGTGAGGGGGGCGTGCATCACTCCGCTCATAACACCCGCCATTCCAAGTAGTGCGTAATTTTTTTCGGGAACATAGATTCCGAGTAGATTATATTGGTTCCATAAACGTGAAAAGATAAACCCTCCGATACAACCTAAAAACAAACAAGGAGCAAAAATACCACCACATCCACCACCTCCATTTGTAGCCGATGATGCAAATACTTTTAGCAGTAGTATCAGGGCTAGAAACACAAGTAATAGATTATTGTTTCCGTAGAACATAGAGTTGTTCATTACTTTCTGCCAATCATCTATAGAAGTGCCATTTAGAAGCATGGAAATCACATTATACCCTTCTCCGTAGAGTGGCGGAAAGAGGTAAATGAGTACGGAAAGAGTAACACCTCCGATTAATAACTTTGTGTGTAAATTATTGTATCGTCGAAACACATCTTCTATTGCATTCATTGTGCGGGTAAAGTAAAGGGAAACGAGTCCACAAAAAACACCAAGTAGGATAGAGGTTGGTATACGTTCTACAGAAAATGCGTTGTCTAAATGAAATACAAAGATCGAGTCAACACCCGTAAAAAAATAGGTGAGTCCAGCCGCTGTCACACAAGAAACGAGCAGAGGTAATAGCGATGCCATTGTAAGATCGACCATAAGAACTTCAAGCGTGAATACAAGACCTGCAATGGGGGCTTTAAAGATGCCTGCTACAGCTCCAGACGCTCCGCAACCGATGAGTAACATCAGCGTTTTGTGGTCTAAATTAAAGAGTCGTCCAAAAGTAGAACCGATGGCAGAACCTGTAAGTACGATGGGCGATTCAGCACCTACAGATCCTCCGAATCCGATGGTAATTCCTGAAGCGATAATACTGGACCAGCAGTTATGCTTTTTAATGTTCCCTTGACGGCGAGATATGGCAAAGAGTATTTTTGTAACACCGTGTCCTATATCATCGCGTACCACATATTTAATAAAAAGAGCGGTGATGTAAATACCGATAACGGGATAGAGTAAGAAGAGCCAATGTGCTTTCGTTACATCGAAACTATTGGTTAGTAAAAATTCAACTTCGTGTATCAACCATTTCAAAACAAGAGCTGCTAAGGCTGTGAAAATACCAACAAAAAAGCTCAAAAGTAGAATAAACTGCCTCTGACTTAAATGTTCTATTCGCCAAGCATTGAAACGCTCGGAATACGATGTGTCTTGAAATGTAGTTGCATTGTTCATTCTCTAATTATTTTGATTTGTCCGCCAATTCCTATTTTAATAATAGACGATGGCTTTGCTTCGCTTGCCTCTTCGCGACGGCTTTTGCATACATAGTCTACGGCGTTTTTTATTTCCTCACTAATTTCAGCGAAGCACGATGGCGTTGGTGCTCCACTTTTATTTGCCGATGTTGAAACAAGAGCTCGACGAAAGCGAAAGCATAATTCACGACTAAAAGGCTCGTTCGTAACTCTTATTCCGATACTTCCATCTTCTGCAAGTAAGTTTTCTGCTAGATTCCGCGCACCATCATAAATGATCGTAATGGGTTTCTCTGATAAGCTTATTAAATCCCAAGCTACTTCGGGTACTTCGCGAACGTAAAATTGTACTTTAACTTCAGAATCGACAAGGGTGATAAGAGCTTTTGCGTCATTTCTACGTTTAATTTCATAGATACGGCGAACAGCCTCTGGATTCGTAGCATCGCATCCAATTCCCCATACCGTGTCGGTTGGGTAGAGTATCACTCCTCCTTTATTGAGTACTTCAATAGAGCTTTTTATATCTTCTTTATCTATATAGCCCATTTTATAAAATAGTTAGAATTCACTTGTAAAGTGGAATTTAATATGCTCGAAATCATGTTGCGCCATTTGTAAAACATAATTACTATCTGCCATAAAAACATCTCTTCCTTCACGGTCTTTAGCCATAAACTGGTATTTGCGCTTTTTAAAAGCTTCGAGCTGTTCTTTGTCGTCGCTTTCTATCCAGCAGGCTTTATGCATACTCAACGATTCCCAACGACACTTTGCATTGTATTCATTTTCAAGGCGATATTGAATAACTTCAAACTGAAGTTGTCCAACGGTTCCGATGATTTTCCGATTATTGAATTGATTCACAAAAAGCTGTGCGACACCTTCGTCCATCAGTTGCTCAATTCCTTTATTTAATTGTTTCGTTTTCATCGGATCTGTGTTCTCGATGTACTTAAACATTTCGGGAGAGAAGCTAGGCAAACCGCGGAAGTGCAATAGTTCACCTTCGGTTAAGGTATCTCCAATTTTAAAGACCCCGTTGTCGGGTAAGCCTACAATGTCTCCAGGATACGCTTCGTCTATTGTGCTTTTACGCTGTGCCATAAATTGAGTTGGCGAAGAGAAACGTACTGTTTTTCCTAAACGTATATGTTGATAGGGTGCATTACGTACAAACTTTCCACTGCATACCTTACAAAAGGCAATACATGAGCGATGGTTCGGGTCAATATTCGCTGTGATTTTAAAAATAAAACCTGTGAATTTCTCTTCCTCGGGTTGAACTTCACGTTCCACAGCTACAACAGGGCGAGGTGATGGCGCTATTTGAACAAAACAGTCGAGTAGCTCTTTAACACCAAAGTTATTAAGAGCCGAACCAAAAAAAGTAGGAGCTATATTCGCTTCGAGATAATCCGTGACATCAAACTCAGGATAAACGCCATTTACGAGCTCTAAATCAGAACGTAATTTTTCTGCATCGTTCACTCCTACACGCTCTTCAAGCTCTTTGCTATCAAGGTCAACATTGACAATATCAGTAACTTTCTGTTTGTCTGGCGTGAAAAGATTTAGTTTCTTCTCATATATATTATAGACACCTTTAAAGCGTACTCCTTGATTGATTGGCCAAGAAAGTGGACGAACATTGATTTGAAGCTCGTTTTCGAGTTCATCTAAGAGATCAAAGGGATCTTTACCTTCACGGTCCATTTTGTTTATGAATACAATAACGGGCGTTTTACGCATACGGCACACTTCCATAAGCTTACGTGTCTGAGCCTCTACACCTTTTGCTCCATCTACGACAATGATGCAACTATCAACGGCTGTAAGCGTGCGGAAAGTGTCTTCTGCGAAGTCTTGGTGACCAGGAGTGTCGAGAATATTTACTTTGTAATTATCATAGTCAAATTCCATAACAGAAGTTGTAACAGAGATACCACGTTGTTTCTCTATTTCCATCCAGTCACTGGTTGCTGTCTTTTTTATTTTATTGCTCTTTACGGCTCCCGCCACTTGTATTTGTCCTCCAAAAAGGAGTAATTTTTCAGTCAAAGTGGTTTTACCCGCATCAGGATGCGAGATAATCGCAAAAGTTCTTCGTCTTTGTATTTCGTCCATTCTTTTATTTCTGTTCTAATAAGGCTATACATTTGGCAAGACTTTCTTCCCAATAGGGAATATGAATGCCATAAACTTGTTTTATCTTCGTTTTGTCTAATACGGAATAGTTGGGGCGAGTTGCTGCTACGGGATAATCTTCTGTGTGAAGAGGGTTTACTTCACACGACTTTAGGTTTGCAATACGATGTATCGCTTTCGTGAAATCATACCATGATATAACACCCTCGTTGCTATAATGATAAATTCCAGGTACTATTTTTTGTGAGAGGATTTCAAAAATGGCTTCGGCTAGATTGGCAGCATAAGTCGGAGTACCTATTTGGTCAGAGATAACTCCTAATTTGTCTTTTTCGCGACCAAGGCGCAGCATCGTTTTTACAAAATTGTTTCCAAAAGTAGAATAAAGCCATGCCGTACGAATCACAATGGTTTGTTTACATTCAGATATGGCAAGTTGTTCTCCTGCAAGTTTTGTGTTACCATATACGGTATTTGGACATGTCGGTTCATCTTCTTTATAGGGCAAATGGGCTGTACCATCAAACACATAGTCGGTAGAGATTTGTATCATACTTCCACCACGCGTGTTTACCGCTTTTGCTAAATATCCTGGTGCAAGGTGATTCAGACGGTCACACAGCTCTAACTCACTTTCCGCTTTATCAACAGCCGTAAAGGCAGCACAGTTTACAATGCAGTCAATTTCGTTTTTATGGATATATTCTGCTACAAGTGCCTCATTGCAAATATCCAACTCTTTAAGGTCTGTAAAAAAATAGTGAAACTGCAAATTCTTTTTTGCAAGGATCTGCATTTCGTTTCCCAATTGACCGTTACAGCCCGTAATCAATAGATTCATATTCTTTTTGTCTTTTAAAATTCCAACGGAGTTTTCTTATCTTTTAAATAGTAATCAGAAAGCATACCAATAAATGTCGTAACATCCTGAACTGCTTTCTCCGTCTCTTTACGAATCGCTTTTTTTTGCAAACGGAGCATCATCACTCCATAGAGCATATCCAAGCAATTTTCTATTTCAGGTAAGTCGGTTCTTTCACCTTTTCGTCGGAGCTCTATAATATAGGGCAACGTTTTGTAATAAGCAGCGGAATAGAATGGATATTTAGTAGAATTGATTAGTTGATGATGTAAATCCGTGAGTAGTAGAATACAGTTTTTGTTGATTTGTATATGTCCTTGAGCCGTAACGTTCTCACTTTGCATCATTTTTATAATGTTGCTATACCATTCTTCTAATTCTTCTTGTTGCTTTTTGGGTAATTGAAATTGTGAGAGGTAAGAGTCTTTGAGTTTGTCAATGCTAAAATCATAAGCACGTATAAGATCTTCTACTTGCCACATATAGAGTAGGTACTCTGCTATATTTGTTTCTCGTAACTTTTTTGCTATAAACATATTAGTTTAATGAATAGTGTCCTATAGTTAAAATAAAACCGATAATGGACGCTATCACCACAATACTGCCAATGGTTCGGTTCAGTATCTTGATACCATGGTCGTTAAATGCAGTTCGTACTTTGTTCACAAAATAAGTGAGTGCAATCCACCAAACCATTGCGCCTAATAAAATAGACACGCAGCCAATTGCTTGTGCAAGAAGCGTATTCTCGTTCTTACTCATAATCCCAAACTGTGCAAAGAGAGCCATAAACAGAAAAATAATAAGGGGATTTGACAAGGTGATGACAAAAGCGCTCACGAAGTTGTGTATTAAGGTCCCTTTATTTTTAGAGATCGCATGTTCTCTTTTTCGTGGGGAAGCAAAAAACATATAGATACCAAAAAGTAGCAACATTACACTGCCCACAATCTGAAGGTAAAACATATTTCGCTGGTCTTCTATAAAATCTACTACAAGAGTCATACCAAGACCCGTTATTAAGACGTAAATAAGATCACTAAATGCAGCCCCGAGTCCAGTAACGATTCCATAGGCTCTTCCTTTTTGAAGTGTTCTGCGAATGCACAGAATGCCAACTGGCCCCATAGGAGCGGAGGCCACAATTCCTACGAACAATCCTTTTATTATAAGTTCTATTATATTCACTATTCTGGTTCTTGCGTAATTAGATGCAAAATTGGCGATTTTTTGCGAGATTAGGAAGTAATATGCCTACTTTTTGCTATTTTGAGAAATTCTTTTCTTCAAAGGTTCTTGTTTATCAGATTTTTTCTATCTTTGCTCGAACTAATTTTAAACAAAGCAATTCATGAAGAATGTAGATAAACCGTATGTTATAGGTCTTGATTTGGGTGGAACTAACTCTATTTTCGGGATCGTTGATGCTAGAGGCGAAATAAAAGCATCTACAGCCATAAAGACAAATGCCTATGCCCATGTTGAAGATTATGTGAAAGCGGCGTGCGAGGCATTACAACCCATTATAGAAGTTGTTGGTGGCATAGATAAAATAAAAGCAATGGGCATTGGCGCTCCTAATGGCAATTATTATAGAGGAACCATAGAGAATGCAGCCAATCTCTTATGGAAAGGTATCATACCGTTTGCTAAGATGTTTGAGGATCGTCTAGGTATCCCAGTAGCGCTTACCAACGATGCAAATGCCGCTGCTGTTGGTGAAATGACCTATGGTGTTGCTCGTGGTATGAAAAACTTTATAATGATAACTCTTGGTACAGGTGTAGGAAGTGGTATCGTTGTGAATGGACAAGTCGTGTTTGGAAGTGATGGCTTTGCAGGTGAGTTAGGGCATGTTATAGCGGTGCGTGGTGAAGAAGGTCGACTTTGTGGCTGTGGTCGGAAGGGTTGTTTGGAAACCTATTGTTCTGCTACAGGTGTTGTTCGTACTGCTCGGGAGTTCTTGCAACAGAGTAATAAACCGAGTGTATTGCGCGATATTCCATCGAAAGATTTAACCTCCTTAGATGTAGGAATTGCAGCTGGCAATGGGGACGAAATAGCAAAAGAAATTTTTAATTTTACGGGTAAAAAATTAGGTGAAGCATGTGCTGATTTTGCAGCCTTTTCTAGTCCAGAGGCTTTCGTCTTCTTTGGAGGACTTACAAAAGCAGGATCTTTAATAATGGATCCTATTAGCAAAGCATACGAAGAAAATGTACTCTTTTTATATAAAGGTAAAGCAAAACTTCTTATTTCTGGTCTTAATGGCTCTGAAGCTGCGGTGCTTGGTGCGAGTGCTTTAGGTTGGGAGATATAAGAGATTCTAAATAGTAGATTTAAAAAGATGCTGTATTTAAGATGCGGTGTCTTTTTTTTTGAGGGCAATTTCTATTTTGGGGTCAAGGATGACGTTTCGCAAGATTCTTATTGCACAAAAAGAGCGAAGCACATTTTATTGTAAAATGTGCTTCGCTCTTTTTGTGTGATAATTCTAATTGATTATTCAGCAGTTGCTTCGGCAACAACTTCGAATGGAAGTTCTACTGAAATTTCTTTATGTAGTTTGATGGTTGCAATATGAGAACCAACTTCTTTCACGTCTTTAACCATTATAATCTTGCGATCAATGTCAAAGCCTTTTTCTTTCAGTTTGTCTGCAATCTGAAGGCTGTTTACAGAACCATAAATGGCTCCAGTAGCACTAACTTTCGTAAAGATTTTGATGCTTTCAATACCTGCAAGTTTATCAGCGATAGCTTGAGCATCGTTTTTGATTTTTTCAAACTTGTGAGCACGTTGCTTCAAATCTTCAGCCAACATCTTCTTTGCAGAAGTAGTAGCGATTACACATTTACCAGTAGGAATAAGGAAGTTACGCCCGTATCCATCTTTCACTGTTACTATGTCGTTCTTGTAGCCTAAGCCCAAAACGTCTTCTTTTAAAATAATTTCCATACTTATCTCCTCCTTATTTCATCATATCGGTTACGAATGGAAGCAAAGCCAAATGGCGTGCTCTCTTAACTGCTTGAGCGATGCGACGTTGAAATTTCAACGAGGTACCTGTAATGCGACGAGGTAAGATTTTACCCTGATCGTTCAAGAATTTCTTCAAGAACTCTGGATCCTTGTAGTCGATGTATTTAATACCGCTTTTTTTGAAGCGACAATATTTCTTCTTCTTAACGTCTACTGTAGGCGGTGTTAAGTATCTGATTTCTGATTGTTGTGCCATAATTAGTCCTCCTTTTTAACTTTGTTGTTTCTGCGCTTCTCAGCATACTGAGCAGCATACTTTTCCATTTTTACCGTCAAGAAGCGAATGATACGCTCGTCGCGGCGGAACCCAATCTCTAGTTTGCTTACAACGTTTGTGTTTGCTTTGAATTCTACCATCTGATAGAATCCAGTAGATTTTTTGTCGATAGGGTAGGCTAACTTCTTCATGCCCCAGTTTTCCTCATTGAGGATTTCTGCGCCTTCAGCAGTAAGGATACCTTTGAATTTTTCGACCGCT
This sequence comes from Bacteroidaceae bacterium, assembly GCA_036652575.1. Lineage (GTDB taxonomy): Bacteria > Bacteroidota > Bacteroidia > Bacteroidales > Bacteroidaceae > Alloprevotella. Next base: position 19,579 of record JAVVVP010000018.1, on the reverse strand, counting down.
TCCTTCATCTGAACATCAGATAAAACGGGAGTTAAAATGAAAACGGTTTCGTACTGATTCATAATAGCTTTTAATTAGTTAATTATTTTTTTACTCTTTATAAAATGCGGTGCAAAAGTAGCATTTATATTTTACTTGACAAAATATTTGTCATCATATTCACGCCAAGAGTCTACTTTCATGATGTTTTTGTTTTATAGTCTCTTTACTTATCCCGAATTTTGCTTTCTTTGTAAGGGTATTTCTTCATTCTATTTCTGTAAGTCAATAAAAAAACTTACATTTGTAGGATGAATTTATAATCGCTTCTTCATGGATTTGTTAGATTTAGATATAAGGCTTATTTTTGCAATATTGAATGGTAAGGTCTCTGCCGCTATCAATCGAAAATTAAATCAAAATTTTCATAGTTCTGGCTTCGATTTAACGCCAGAAAAATGGACGGTTCTTTTGTATTTAGGAGAGCAAGATGGAGTGACACAGCAACACCTTTGTACTGCAACTTTTAAAGACAAACCGAGTATGACTCGCCTTATTGATGTGATGGAGAAACAAGGTATAGTGAAGCGTATGCCAAATAAACTCGACCGACGAACCAATCAAGTTTACATTACAAAGCTGGGAAGAGAAGTGAGAGAGCGGGCTCAGGTCGTAGCGATTCGCACGCTGAAAGAAGCACTTAGTGGACTTGGCATAAACGAACTGCGAATTAGTCAAGAAGTACTGCGTAAGGTTTTTAGTAATACGACGGTTCACGATGAGACGCTTCTTCAGAAACCCAAAAACCGAAATTTAAGATAGAATCTCCATCTGTTTGTAGGCGAAGCCTGTTCTAGGTTGATTCTTGTAGCTAAAATCGATCAAAAAACGAAGGATAACTTTATGATAAGCTATCCTTCGTTTCAAATGATATTTTTTACTTCTAATAAGTTGATTTTCAAAAATCAGGAGTAATGAGCTTGTAGCCTTTTCCGTGAATATTGATAATTTCTACGCTGTCGTCTCCTTTTAAAAGTTTACGAAGTTTTGTAATGTAAACGTCCATAGAACGTGCATTAAAGTAGTTGTCATCTACCCAGATTGTTTTTAGGGCAAAATCACGTTGTAGAATCTCGTTGGCATGAACGCAAAGTAGACTTAAAAGTTCGTTTTCTTTCGTTGTAAGCTTTGTTTTCTCATCTCCTCTAACAAGTATTTGTTTTTGGGTATCGAAGGTAAAGCTACCAATTTTATAAACGGTACTTTCGCGGTTTCTTTTGCCATTCACGCGGCGGAAGATCGCTTCTATACGGAAGATCAATTCCTCCATAGAGAATGGTTTTGTGATGTAATCATCCGCACCAATTTTGAAGCCGTCTAAAATGTCTTCTTTAAGTGTTTTAGCTGTCAAAAAGATAATGGGAACTTCTGTGTTGGTTTGACGAATGTCCTGAGCCAGCGTGAAACCATCTTTCTTCGGCATCATTACATCTAATATACACATGTCAAATTTATTCTTCAAGAAGGCTCTCAAACCCACTTCGCCATCAGGGCATAGCTCAATGTCATAACCTTTTGCTTGTAAATACTCTCTCAATAACATACCGAGGTTTTCGTCATCCTCGCATAATAAAATACGCATAACATTTTCTTCCATAATTTCTATTTTTTGATTGTTGGTAATGTGATAATAAATTTTGTTCCTTTTCCAAATTCACTTTCGGCACGTATGCGACCTTTATGAAAGTCTATAATGCTTTTCACGTAAGCTAAGCCTAAACCAAAGCCTTTGACGTTATGAACATTTCCAGTATGAACACGATAGAATTTGTCAAATATTTTCTTTAGATTCTCTTTTTTTATGCCTAAGCCATTGTCTTCTATTGAAATGAAGATGCGGTCTCCCTCATTCCACGTTTTTACAAATAGCTTTAGCTCATTCTCCTCTCTTTTATATTTCACAGCGTTGTCCATGAGGTTAAAGATAACGTTGGTGAAGTGCATTTCGTCTACATAGATGGTTGATTCCATAGCCGAAAGACTGGGCTCGATTTTTCCTCCACATTGTTCTACTTTTAGCTTAAAGGTATTGACCACATCGGTTATCAGCGCATTTGCATCGATTTCACGTTGTTTGAAAGGCATTTTTTGACGGTCAAACATAGACATTTGCAATACTTTTTCTACTTGGAAACGCAGACGTTTTGTCTCATCGTTTATGACTGTAGAGATATTGGAGAACATGGCTTCACTTTTCGACACGGAGGGATCCTTTAGCATCTGTGCTGCCAATGATATGGTGGAGATGGGTGTTTTAAACTCGTGTGTCATATTATTGATGAAGTCGTTGCGAATTTCCGAGAGCTTCTTTTGGCGGAAGATGATGCAAATCGTGAAAATAAAGGTAATCAGCAGTACGACCGTGAAAAGAATAGCGGGAATGAGGTAGCGTATGGAACTGAAAATATAAGTGCTCATTTGTGGAAAGTGTACACGGATAATCCCCATTTTAGAGGGTGGATCGTTCGGAAATACAATTTGAGTGTAAGCATATTCTTCGCCTTTATTGTCAAAATCAGGACAACGATAGATCTCTTTCCCATCTTTTGTGGAAACACTAAAGTGGTAGGTTAAGTCTATACCATTATTTAGAAATTCGGCTTTTAAGTCTTGATCGAGCATTTTGAAATTTATCCGCTGCTCTAAAGGTTGCTCGTTCGCCGTGTAAAGGAGTGAGCACACCACGTCATCTAATAAGGCGCGTTGATAAAGGTACCGTTCTTTGACTGCTTTTCGTAGCGATTTCGTGGCATCGGATATGGAATTTTGGCTCCTTAGTATGAGTCCTTTCGGCATCGATGATGGTCGTATCGCAAGAGTTTTTAGTTCAAAGGATGAATAGGTTGTGTCGTTTTTGCCTTTATAAGCGTAGTGCGCAGGTGTATTGATGTCATTTATATGGCTGTTGATGGAGTCTTGTTTGGCATAAGGGATCGTCGCTTTTTCTAAGCCTCGTTGTGTTTCATCTATTTGCATATTGCGAGAAGCTTGATAGAGGCTGCGACTAACAGACTCATCGAACTGCTCTTTTCGCATTCTGACAATCTCGTCTAAATAGCTCACCTGCAGAAAGAGCAGAGCTAAAAACGATGCGCCCATTACGATGGAGATAATCCAAATAGTTGATTTTTTCATAATGCAAAGATAGAAGATGTGTTTCGTTCTATGAAAACTAACAATGATTATATTTTATAATTTTAATGACGTTAACTACAAATTGTTCTTGTAGTTGCTATTCTGATAACTATCTCCCGTTTTAAAATCATCTTTTTTCCTGCAAAAGGAAAAAGCTGTGCCTATATGGAAAGAAGTAAGCGTGTATCCTAAAATGTGATGCACGCTTACTTCCTTTTTATAAAGAAAGGAGTGTTAATCCTCTTCTGTTTGTTTTGCTTCGTTTTCCTTTATCAGCTTTTCTTGAATATCACTCGGTACCAGCTCATAACTAGCAAAGTTCATAATGAAGGAGGCACGTCCACCACTTAGCGAACTTAGTGATGTGGAGTAGGAGGACATCTCTTTTAAGGGTACTTTCGCTTGAAGCTTTTCGTAACCATTCTCGGAACTCATCCCGATAATCATACCTCTACGTCCTTGTAAGTCGCTCATTACATCACCCATTTTATCGCTAGGAACAAATACTTCAACATCATAAATGGGTTCAAGTATTTTAGGCGAAGCCTCTTTAAACGCTTGGCTAAAAGCATTGCGTCCTGCAAGCATAAAAGACAGTTCATTGGAGTCTACAGGGTGCATTTTTCCATCATAAACAATAACCCTGACATCACGTGCATAAGAACCCGTAAGAGGTCCTTGCTCCATACGTGCCATAATTCCTTTTAGAATAGCGGGCATAAAACGAGCGTCAATAGCTCCACCTACAACGGAATTGATAAAGATCAATTTACCTCCCCATTCTAGGCTTATTTCTTCTTTTCCGCGTAGGGTGGTGCGGAACTCTTGCCCTCCAAAATTATAACTGGTGGGGTCTGGCATACCTTCGTAATAAGGCTCTATAATCAGGTGTACTTCGCCAAATTGTCCTGCGCCGCCACTTTGTTTCTTGTGACGATATTCTGAACGAGCTGCTTTGGTGATTGTTTCACGATAAGGTATTTTGGGGTTATAGAATTCTATTTGTATTTTTTCATTGTTCTCTAGCCTCCATTTCAAGGTGCGTAGATGAAATTCTCCTTGTCCGTGTACGAGCGTCTGGCGTAGCTCTTTGCTTTGTTCTATAACCCAAGTAGGGTCTTCTTCTCGCATGCGGTTGAGGATGGCCATCATCTTTTCTGTTTCACTTTCATTTTTTGCCCGAATGGCACGTGTATATTTTGGATTAGGATAATTGATAAAATTAAATCGATTTTCGCAATCCTTGCTGTTTAGGGTGTTACCTGTGCGAACATCTTTTAGTTTTACGGTACAACCGATGTCCCCCGCTACAAGTTCTTCTATTTTTATGCGGGTAGCACCAGCACACACGAAAAGTTGAGCGATACGCTCTTTTGAACCTCTATCTGTGTTTGTTAAGTCGTCACCTTCGTGTAAGATTCCACTCATCACTTTAAAGTATTGCACTTCTCCAATATGAGGCTCTATACAGGTCTTGAAAAAATAGACAGAAGTTGGTCCTTCTGTTGTTGGGGCTACGGCGATACCACGCGTATTGTGTATCGTTGGCATTTCATCAACAAAAGGAACCACATTGCCTAAAAATTCCATCAAACGACCTACGCCCATATTTCGACCTGCACATACACAGAATACGGGAAAAATTCCTCTGGAGGCTAGACCTTTGCGTATTCCTTCCCGCATTTCATCTTCCGTTAAAGCTTCGTTTTCGAAAAATTTCTCCATCAGCGTTTCGTCGTTTTCTGCGGCAGCTTCTACGAGTACTTTGTGCATGGCTGTTGCTTTTTCTTTTTCGTCCTCTGGAATCTCTTCGATGGTAGGTTTCCCACCTTCAGGTCCCCACGAATATTTTTTCATAACGAGCACGTCAATTAATGCATTAAAGTTTGGTCCTGCATTGATTGGATATTGTACAGGTACTACTTTTGAACCGTAAATGCTTTGTAGTTGTTCGAGAATGACCTCGTAATCGCATTTCTCATCGTCTAGTTGATTGACAAGGAATATAACGGGTTTACTCAGTTTCTCGGTGTACCGAAAATGATTTTGCGTGCCAACTTCTGCTCCATACTGCCCATTGAGCAAAAGAATAGCCGTGTCGGTCACGTTGAGAGCTGTGATGGCTGCTCCAACGAAATCATCGGATCCTGGGCAGTCTATAATGTTCAGCTTCTTTCCATTCCATTCGGTATGAAACACGGTGGAGAAGACAGAGTATCCATAGTCTTGTTCTACTGGAAAATAATCACTTACCGTGTTTTTAGCTGTAATGCGTCCACGGCGTTTTATAATGCCACACTCAAAAAGTAGGGACTCTGTGAGGGTGGTCTTGCCTGATCCATCATTGCCGAGTATGGCAATGTTCTTAATCTCATTCGTTTTGTAAACTTTCATATTGATACTGATGTTAGATTAGACTTAAACGCCCGCAAATTAGACAAAAAAAAGGAACAGACAAACTTTATTCTTATGTTGTAGAGCACAAGAGGTGGAAAAAGGTGTCAAAATACAACTTTTCTAGATAGAACGTTCAAAAAAAGTGTATCTTCGCACTTATTTTTAGCATATGGCAGGATTATATATACACATTCCTTTTTGTAAACGACGTTGCATTTATTGTGACTTTTATTCTACCACTTTGGGGGTAGAGGTGAGACAGCTTTATGTCAATGCGTTGTGTAATGAGTTAAAACAACGATGCGATTATCTTGCAGGGGAATCTCTTGCCACGATTTATATAGGGGGTGGAACTCCTTCGCAGTTGAGCATAGCAGAGCTGAAGCAATTGTTTCGTGCAATTGATGCTACGTACCGTGTAAATTCGAATGCAGAGATTACCATGGAGGCGAATCCTGATGACCTTTCAGAGGAGTATGTGACGGCATTGCGTTCTTTGCCCATCAATCGATTGAGTATCGGTGTTCAAACCTTTAGGGAGGATTATTTGCAGATCTTAAATCGTAGGCATACGGGCAAGCAGGCACTTGAAGCCGTTAAACGGTGTTATAAAGCTGGATTTCAGAATATCAGTATGGATTTAATTTACGGATTGCCAGGTCAATCGCTTGTGGATTGGCAAGCAGACCTCGTTGCCGCTCTTTCTCTCCCTATTTGTCACCTTTCTGCTTATGCTCTTATCTATGAAGAAGGAACTGTGTTGTGGAACCTGCGGGAACAACAAAAAGTGGCAGAAACGGATGAAGATTTGAGCTTGCAAATGTTCAACTATTTGATAGACGAAACGCACAGAGCACAGTTTGAGCACTATGAAATATCGAATTTCGCGCTAAGTGGAAAATACTCACGTCATAACTCTTCTTATTGGGATGGTACGTTCTATTTGGGCTGTGGACCTTCGGCACACTCCTATAATGGTATTTCGAGGCAATGGAATACGCCCGATGTTCACGCGTATATAAAAGGACAGGGAAATGTGGTTGCGGCTGGTTTATTCGAATTAGAACAACTTCGTGAGGTGACTCGTTTCAATGATTTAATCATTACCTCCTTGCGTACGGCGCGAGGTTTAAACCTTGCGCAATTGGAAACGAGTTTTGGCGATAAATATGTTTCTTATGTACTCCGATCAGCCCAACCTTATATTCAGGCTGGTACTGTAGAATTGGATGAAGTGAAAAAAACGCTACGCATAATGCGTAGCGGTATCTTTGTGTCGGACGAGATTATGAGCGATTTGTTGTGGGTAGAAGAATAAAAGAAAGGTCCTCTTTCTTTTATTCTAACGCACTTCTTAATTAGCGACCTTTTTGATAGGTTATTTCGTAAAAACAAGGATAGACACTAGAGGTGGCATTTTGTTGCCCTTGAGTATGAGGCACAATAATGCGAACTTTGGCGATTTCGTTCTTATCATCTATTTGACGACCGATGTTGATATAGGTTAGTGGAACGAGCCAACCTGCAGGAACCGATGCCGTATAGGCTCCTCTCATAACACCCGAAATAAAAGAGGCGGTAAACGTGCCATAAGAGTTATAACAAGTCATCACATCTGGTATCGCGATATAAAAAGGAGTATTATTGCGTGTTTGTATGGAATCCCCAAAAATATTAACTTCCATGTAGCGGCAATAGATGTTTTCCGATTCGTTGTGCTCTAATTTCTTACCTGGGCCTTTACGAATGATTTGCATATAAACGCCTGTGTTATTGAATAATACGTATTCATTCTTCGAAATATTCGTGGTGGAGTCTTGAGCAAAAAATTGAGCTTCAGAAATAGGTTTTATGGGAGCCACGTAAAGAACCGTGTCACCAACTTCTGGGTCTTTGATACAAATACCTTTGCTGATAAACGATCCAATGCCTGAACGTTCACGATCTTTTTGATCTGCATACGTTGTTTCTTCGTCGCATGACTGAAATAGAGGGCAGCAAAGGGCTATAATCGTTATATAGAATACGATGGATTTCTTCATAATGCTTGCAAAAGTAATAAAATACGTTGAATTAACGGTGATTAGTTTGATATTTAGTTTTTTATAACGTTGTTTTTGCGAAATAGTTTCAGCTTTTAGCCAGAAAAGGAGACGTCTCTTGTATCTCTTGACCGCTATTCAAAAAAGTTTTATACTTTTTGAGGGCGATAAGAGTTTGTTCTACGGCTTCTTCCATAGAACAAATAAGTTCTCCTCCTGCGGCATTCAGATGCCCACCTCCATTGAAAAATTCGGTTGCCATTTTATTGCAAGGAAAGTTGTCTACAGAGCGTAATGAAACGCTAATGGAGTGCTTTTCGGTGTCTTCACGTAGCGAAATAGAGAGCTTTATACCCTTTACCGATAGGGGCAGGTTGACAAAGCCTTCAGAATCACCCCTCTTGTAGTTAAAGCGTGTCAACTCTTCGCTTGTAAGCGTAAAGAAGGCCGCAGAACATTCAGGATAAAATTGAAGTTTCTCGTATAAAATATAGCCCATCATACGAATACGCCCTTCTGAATAATTATTGTATACGTTGCGATATATTTTATCCTTGTTGATTCCCTTTGTAAGTAAATGACTTATGATGAGGTAAATGACAGGGTCGTTAGAGTTGTACGTAAAAGCGCCGGTGTCTGTCATCATACCACAATAGATAGCGATGGCGCCATTTTGTGATAAAGAATCAAAACCACCCAATTGCCAAATAAGTCGAAAGATCATTTCCGAAGTCGAACTCATTTCTGGATGTGAAAGAGCGATATCTGCCTTTATTTCAGGGTAGGGGTGATGATCTATCATGATCTTGAATGCCGAAGTCTTTTCGATGGCATCGCCGAATGCGTCTATACGCTTTAGATTGTTGAAGTCTAAACAGCAAATGAGATCGGCTTTTTTTAGAAAGTCCAATGCGTTCGCTGTATTTCGATCGTAGCAAATCACGTCTGTTGCACCTGGCAACCACATGAAGAAGTCGGGGCAACTATTGGGCATAATGACCGTTACGTTTTTACCTTGTGACCGAAGGTAGTCTGCGAACCCCAAAGAAGAGCCGATAGCATCCCCGTCAGGACGTTTGTGCCCACAGATCACAACATTCTTGATGTGGCGCATTATTTCATTCCACTGGGAAAGCTCTTTCTTGTTTAGTAAGTCGTTCATGATCATTCGTCTTCTGTTTTAGCGTGCAAAGGTAACGAAAAGCCCTAAAACAAACTACTTTCTGGTGTCTAATTTAACGATAAATGCGCCATCCTTTTTGATGTCGTAGAAAGCCCAATGGCGTTTTTTACATTCTTCGATAAAATAATTGCGCCAATAATCGCTTAACGAGGAATCGAGTAGAACCAATTGTGGCCTAAAGAGAGGTGTCAATTGCGTGAATTGGTATGTTGAGCCTTTGCAAAGATAGAGGTAGTCCACGTCTAAAGGGTGTGAAGAACTTCTTTTTTTCCATCGTTCATCCTTTAGGATGACCACTATTTTATCTTTAAAGCATACGATGTCGTGAGTCTGTTTGATTTCGCCATTGTTCAATTCGTTGTTTAGAGAGACTCGTTTTAGATGCGTTTCTTTCCAAAAGGTGTTTTCGATAGAGCGCATTTTTTCTTCTTGAATAGCGGGCTTCGAAACCCAAAGATACGAACGATCGGCAGAAGTGATGAAATGGATGGCTGGGCAAGAGGGGTTGTTGTAGAATATAATTTGTGGGCGGAGTCTATGGGCCGAATGAAGCGTGTACTCTATGCCTAAAATAGAGATGAAACAACCTATAACGAGGATTATTTTACGACTTTTCCGATGTGATAAATACGACATTATGGCAAAGAAGATTACGTAGCAAAGAAGCACACTCGGCAGACTCGGATAGAGCTCTATCTTTGCACCAGGAAAGGATGCAATCAGGGAAACCGTGCTGTTTAATCCGGCTGCTAAAGAGGTGATGGCAGAAGATAATAAAGAATGAAGAATGGGAATCGTAGCACAAAGAAAAAAAGTGAAACTCGTGCAGAGAACAACGAATGTGAACGGTATGACGACTAAATTGGTGAGCAAAAAGTACGTGGGGAACGAATGAAAATAAAAGGCAACCAAAGGTGCTACGCCCAATTGAGCACAAAGCGATACGGATAGAAGTGAATAAAGGTAGCGAGCGATACGATTTTGAGGCGTGTATTTTGCAAAAACAGGATGTAGCACAAGGATAAAAAAAACGGCAGTAAACGAAAGCTGAAAACTGACATCGTAGAGCGTAGAAGGATTGATAAGTAAAAGCAGAAGGGCTGCAAAGGCTAAATTATTGAGCGATAAAGAACGTTGTCTTTGGAGGCTGCTGATGGAGAGCAAACTATACATTACGGCGGCGCGAATCAGGGAGATGGGAAATCCTGTAAGCATCACGAAGCACCACATGAGTACGATGATGATGATTTCTCCAAAGATTTGGATCGTTCTGCGTTTACTGCCTGCGAGAAGTAAAAAGTGGAAAATCGCATAAAGAATACCTAAATGTAGTCCCGAGAGAGCTAAAATATGACTGGCACCCGTTTGTGAATAGGTTTCTTTTGTTCCTTTTTGTAGTGTGCTTTTATCGCCAAGTGTCAATGCGGAGATGACCGCCAAGTCTTGTCCGCTAAGCAGTGAACTTTTTAAGCGTTGTAGCAAGTAGTTTCGATGCTGCAACATCTTGACTTTTAGCTGGTCTAGCCAAGATAGTTGCTGGTTTACCTCGGTCGCGTCTTTTCCCGTGAGGAGGATCCATTCATTTGCAAAAACAAAGGCGGTCCCCCGAATTTGTTGGCGCAACAAATAGGCTGCATAGTCAAATTCTTTTGGATTGCCAAGGTTGCGTGGTGAGGTTAGTTTCCCGTAAAAAGCAATCGCATCACCTACGTGCGGACTCGTCTTCGTGGAGTCGCGTAGGAATGAAATTTGAATGGTCTCGCTCAAGCTTGTACGGGTGGTGCTGTCGCGAACGTCGGTTAAGAGCATTTGACAAGTTGTCACTTTCCCGTGTGTTACGGGTTGTTGAACAAGGATGCCGCGATATATCAAATGGTCTTTGCTCCATTCTTTGTCATTCCTTTTTATATTGGTGAGCTGAAGGGCGGCACCAAAACAGAAAAGCAAGGTGTAGAGTGTGATACCAAAAACGTAGTTCGTTATCATTTTCTGACGTAGGGGCATCAGGATGATCAGTGCAGCCAATAAGCCAAAACTCATCCACCAAAAAGAGAGGTAAAAGTTCAATAAAAAAGAACTTCCTTCGTTTGCAGCAATAATACCTACTGCAAACGGAGGAAGGATGCGTAAGAGAGGGTTGTTAAGAAGCGTCTTTCCCAATCTGTCCACGTTGTTTTCTTTGATTTAGTGGCGGTGAAGAAGTTGAAGGGCTTTAATCTCTTCTTGAGGATGAATAGCTTTAAACACAGCACTGCCTGCTACAAGGGCGTTGACACCAGCGTCTACAAGGCGTTGTCCCGTTTCTTGGTTCACGCCACCATCTACTTCGATTATAGCTTTTGACCCCGTGCGCTCTATCAATTGGCGTAGCGTACGAACTTTTTCTATGGTGTGTTCAATGAATTTCTGACCACCGAACCCTGGATTTACCGACATCAGCATCACTAAGTCTGCATCTTGTATTATATCTTCTAGAACCCAAACGGGAGTCGACGGATTTAAGGTTACACCCGCCATCATTCCCTCCGCTTTAATCTGTTGAAAAACACGATGTAAGTGTGGACACGCTTCGTAGTGTACATTCATAATCTTCGCCCCCAGTGCTTTTACTTCTTGAATGAATTTTTCAGGTTGCACAATCATCAAGTGTACATCTAATGGCTTTTTGGCATGGCGAGCCATCGCTTGCATCACGGGAAATCCAAACGAAATGTTCGGAACAAATACACCATCCATGACATCAAGATGAAACCAGTCGCAGGAACTGTCGTTTAGCATTTCTATATCGCGTTGTAAATTCGCAAAGTCAGCCGAAAGAAGCGATGGAGAGACGATTGTATTCATTTGTTTTACGTTTGTAGGGTTCACTTTAGATGGGTGTTAAAAAAATGGATGATGCGAGTGAATAAGTGGTAGCGTGTATTTCCTCCTGCTATGTTGTGATTGCGATTGGTATAAATTTGCATATCAAATTGTTTGTCGGCTTGAACGAGGGCTTCGCTATATTCTGTTGCATTACAATAGTGCACATTGTCATCCGCTGTGCCGTGACAAAGTAATAAATTCCCGCTTAAATGAGCGGCTCTTTCTATTGGATTGATGGCATAACCTGTTGGATTCTCTTTGGGCGTACGCATATATCGTTCGGTGTATACCGTGTCATAAAACTTCCAATGACTAGGTGCTGCAACGGCCACTCCTGCTTTAAAAACAGAGCGTTCATCACTCATGCTCATCAGTGTGTTAAAGCCTCCAAAACTCCATCCCCAAATACCAATATTCGTTTTGTCTACATAGGGAAGTGTACCCAAATAAAGCGCGGCTTCTACTTGGTCCTTCGATTCTAAATCGCCGAGTGTTAGGTAAGTACATTTCTCGAATGCAGCACCTCGTCCTCCGGTTCCTCGCCCGTCTACACATACAAAAATATAATCTTGTTCTGCCATATAACTTTCGAAAAGCATACCACCCAGAAAACCACTACCCCAAGAGTCTAAGACCTCTTGAGAGCCTGGACCCGCGTATTGATACATAATAACAGGATACTTTTTGTTTGCATTGAAATGAGAGGGTTTTACCATCCAACCATTTAAGAGCGTGCCGTCTTGTGTTGTGAAGGTGAACAACTCTTTTTTACTCGAGGTCGCATTTACCAATTTGTTTTTGAGCACATTGTTATCGATGAGCACTTTTAGTTCTTTACCCGAATTATCGCAAATCGAGGTGATCGGTGGGGTGTCCATATTCGAATATACTTGAAGGTAATATTTCATGGATTCACTAAACGTTGCATTGTTCTCGCCCAATTGTTTTGATAGCTTCTTTTTTCTACCTTTTAAGTCGATGGAGTAGATGGATTTACGTGTCGTTCCATCTTCACGACTTGCATAGTAGAACTCACCGTTTTTTGCATCGTACCCATAGAAATTGGTAACGTCAAAATGGCCCGGTGTTATTTGTTTAATGAGTTGTCCATCAAGCGTGTACCAATACAACTGCTGGTAACCACTCCGATCGCTAAACAGCATAAAATTTTGGTTGTAGAATTGAATGTCTGTATAAGCCTTTTCGGTAACATATTTGTCCACTTTTTCTCGTAACGCCAAGCGACAAACCGTGGAACGAGGGTTTGCCATATAAATGTCCATTTGATCTTGATGTCTGTTGAGTGTCAGAATCGCAACTTTGTTTGGGTCGCTGGTGGCCTTCAGGCGAGGTATGTAACCATCTGCTTGAAGAGGCACGTCTATTTTTCGCGTCACGTGGCTTTTTATATCGTAAGAATGGGCCGTAAGGGTCGCATTTTGCTCACCCGCTACTGGATATTTATATTGATAGGAACCAGGATAACTACTGTATTCCTCCTTCGAGGGGGCTAACCCTTTATAGAGAGGCATAGCGTAAACAGGTACGTTTGTTTCGTCATAACGTACCCACACTAACATTTGGCTGTCTGCGGTAAAGTCATAGGTGCGATTGGTCGAAAATTCCTCTTCATTCACCCAATCCGGAATGCCATTGAGTACTTCGTTTGTTTTCCCATCTTTGGTAATCTGGCTTTCGCTGTTGTTAAAGAGTAACTTTACGAGAAACAGATTGTTATGACGAACAAAGGCAATTAAATTTCCATTGGGCGAAAAGAGGGGAGCCTGCTGTGGCCCTCCTTCCGAAAGCGGTTCTAATGTATTGTTTTTGACGGTGTAGATATAATAGTCTGCCGTAAACGAATGACGATAAATGGGCTTCGTCTTCGTTTGAATTAGGATTCGACTTTCATCAGGAGATAAAATATATCCGTTGATCGATGAAAGTTTTTTATTACGCGCTGTCTCGACGTTGAAAAGAACGCCTATTTCTGTACCCGTTTTAAAAGAATACCGAACAATGCGTTTGCCATCGCTACTAATTTGCGCGTAACTTTCGCCATCAGCGAGGGTTTTTACTTGGCTCAATCTTTCTGCAGAATAGGTACCGTTGGTTATATCTCTTAACGTGAGGCGCGTTGCAGCATGGGTACTGCATACGGCAAAAAATACTAGAAAGCTAACTAAATACTTCATTTTTAATCATTATATAAATGCAAAGATAACGCTTATATTGCAGATATACCGAATCTGTACCCTCCTTTTTTTGAAATAGGAACGAAAAAGGAATGTCGAAAAGCTTTTTTTTAGAACGCTTGGATCCGTACGATGACCAACGTTGCTTTTCTGCTCTATTTCTCCATTCAACACATTACTGATTTCTAATTTTAAGATACTGATAGTTAGAAATATCATTTTCTTTCATTATCTTTGCCCAACAATATGATGAGTGATCCTATATTATACCATGATTTTAGAACCTTCCTTGCCAAATATTTTGCGGGAAAGGTTCAGAAGATTTCAATAAATGCTGGTTTCTCGTGCCCGAATCGCGATGGCGTGGTTGGAGTAGGGGGCTGTACTTATTGCAATAATCAGACGTTTAATCCCGCTTATTGCCAAACAAACAAGAGTATTACGGAACAACTGAAGGAGGGAAAGGCTTTTTTTGCGCGTAAATATCCAGAGATGAAATACTTGGCTTATTTTCAGGCTTATACCAATACGTACGACACGGTAGATCGTCTCATGAATAAGTATACGGAAGCTTTAGAGGTGACAGATGTTGTGGGTGTCGTGATTGGAACTCGTCCCGATTGCGTGAGCGATACGTTGTTGGATGCCATAGCCGAACTTCGTAAAAAGACATTTGTTCTTATGGAATACGGTATAGAAAGTGCGAGTGACAAAACCTTATGGCGTATCAACAGAGGGCACACGTTTGCTCAAACCATCGATGCGGTACAGCGTACAGCAAAGCGTCAGATACCCGTAGGAGGGCATCTTATTTTAGGCCTTCCTGGAGAAACGCGTGAAGAACTGATTGCGCAAGCTCATCAAATTTCGGCACTTCCCTTAGAGGTTCTTAAGCTGCATCAATTACAGTTGATTCGAGGCACACGTATGGCTCAAGAATTTCAAGAAAACCCCACTGATTTCTCCTTATTATATAATAAGGTAGACGACTATATAGATCTCGTGATAGATTATATCGCTGCTTTGCGCCCCGATCTGGTAATAGAACGATTTACATCTCAGTCGCCACGCTCGTTGCTTGTGGCTCCCGATTGGGGACTAAAGAATTATGAATTGGTGGCGAAACTCCAGAAAAGAATGAAGGAGCGAAATATGTGGCAAGGTAAATATGCTAAAAACGAATAAGATGAAACAGAAAATAGTTTTCTATTTAATTGGACTCGCTCTGCTTGGGTGCCTTTCGCTTCCCGTTGAGGCTCAAACAACTTATAAGCTGATTTGGAGTGATGAGTTCCATGTGGATGGACGGCCCGATACTCACTTGTTTTCATACTTCTCAATCTTGCCATGGGGGGGGGACGACAAACGGGTGGAACCGTTGATGGGAACGCGATGCCCGTTCGCTACGAAATAGATTATGTACGTATTTACCAAAAATAAAAATAACACTTATACCTAATAATAGAGTATGTTTATAAGTCTTCGTCCACAGAGTACACTTGGTTTTGAGTCTCAACTCAACGACCTCTTTTTGCAGCTTTCTATTCAGCTGAAAACACAGCAGCTCGATGCGCATCATGTTGTGTGCACTCGTCTCTTTTTTAGTGATATCATCAACCAACGCCCTTTACTAGAGGCACACCCTCTTTATGTAGAATGCCTCTCTTATGGCGCGGTCTCAATGATCGAACAACCTCCTTTGGATGGCGCAAAAATAAATGTACTGATTTATTTGTCCTCCGATGCGCTGCTTCAAAAGGAAGGTGATGCAACCTTGCGTTTCGTTTCTAAAAAAGGGGTACGTCACCTCTTTCATTCTGTTCGCTTAACATCGTCCGAAATAGCGAAGTTGACGGTAAAGCAACAAACGCTAGAACTCTTTCGTCGGCACCATGAGGTTCTAAAGAAGTTGCACTTATCCATGGCAAATCATTGCATACGAACGTGGATTTATGTTCGCGACATCGACCACAACTATGCCGATGTCGTGGCGGCTCGCAATCAGGTTTTTGGGGAATATGGTCTTTCTGCCAACACTCATTTTATCGCTTCCACGGGAATTGGCGGAGAAGGGGCAGATCCCGAAATAGCGGTGTGCATGGATTTCTATTCTGTCGATGCCCCTCATGCAAAAGTGAAGTATCTAACAGCTCCAGATTATTTAAATGCGACAATGGAATATGGCGTGGCGTTCGAACGGGGCACCTCGTTGACGATCGCAGGAAAAACACGTCTCTTTATATCGGGAACCGCAAGTATTGACAAGCATGGAGAATGTTTGCATCGTGGTAAGGTGGAGAAACAACTAGACCGCTTGTTC
Organism: Bacteroidaceae bacterium; assembly: GCA_036652575.1. Lineage (GTDB taxonomy): Bacteria > Bacteroidota > Bacteroidia > Bacteroidales > Bacteroidaceae > Alloprevotella. The sequence continues at coordinate 3,403 of JAVVVP010000018.1, read as the reverse complement.
TTAAATATAAACCAACTGCTTAAAGACGGAGGCTCTTCGCTTGCGGATGTAGAGCATCTTCTCGTTTACATTCGTGATATTGCGGACTATCAGGTCGTTGCGAACTATCTCCATACGAACTATTCCTCCCTTCCCACCGTCATTTTGTTGGCACGTGTCTGTCGCCCAGAATGGTTGGTCGAAATAGAATGTACAGCCTCTTTTAATTTATAATACTTATCCTTATGATGAAACAATTTATCTTTGCGTGCTTTTGTTTGGCTACCGCGGTAACATCGGCACAAAACAAAAATCCTTATTGGCTTAATCCGCAGGTTAATCGGGTCAACTGTGAACCCTCACGTTCTAACTTTTTTGCTTACGAAAGTAAAGAAAAAGCTCAAAAGGAACAGAAATCGGCTTCTGAACGCTATCTTTCCCTTGAGGGGAAATGGAAATTCCATTGGGTGAAAGATCACAACAAAGCTCCTGTCAACTTTTTTTCGACCCAGTATGACGATACGAAATGGGGCGAATTTCCTGTGCCAGGCTTGTTTGAAATAAAAGGGTATGGCGATGCCATTTATAAAAACGTGGGTTATTCTTGGGAAACTCAGTTCCATAGCAACCCTCCGATGGTAGAGGAAAAGAATAATTATACGGGTTCTTATCGCAAAACCATAGAAGTACCTGCTTCTTGGAAAGGCGAAAAAATTTATTTACATGTGGGCTCTGCTACCTCCAACTTGCAGGTCTGGGTCAATGGCAAATTTGTGGGCTATAGCGAAGATAGTAAAACCGCAGCAGAGTTCGATCTTACAAAATTTCTGAAGGTGGGAAAAAAGAATCTAATTGCCATGCAAGTGATGCGCTGGTGTGACGGATCTTATCTTGAAGATCAAGATTTTTGGCGATTAACAGGTATTGCGCGTGAAGTTTATTTGTATGCTCGTCCAGTGGCTCATATTCAAGATGTTTTTATAACTCCCGATTTGGTGGACAACTATACCAATGGGGTACTGTCCGTTAAACTAAACACGGTGTCTGCCAAAGGAAAACAAATAAAGTTGACGCTTGTAGATGCAACGGGGAATACCCTCACCACCCAAACGGAAAAAGTGGCATCAAGTGGTAAGGTGGAAACTAAACTAGAAATAAAAAAACCACTTCAATGGAGTGCGGAATTACCCCATTTATACACCTTATATATAAGTCTTGCAAATGGAACCGAACTGCTCGAAGTGATACCACAGCAGGTGGGCTTCCGTAAAATCGAAATAAAGAATGCTCAGATTCTGGTAAATGGGAAGCCCGTTCTCTTTAAAGGAGCAAATCGGCATGAAATGGACCCTGATGGAGGCTACGTGGTATCGGTGCAACGTATGATTCAAGATATAAAGATTATGAAAGAATTGAATATCAATGCCGTTCGTACTTGCCATTATCCCGATGATCCACGCTGGTATGAACTTTGTGATAAATACGGCATCTATCTTGTTGCAGAGGCAAACTTAGAATCTCACGGTATGGGATATGGTGCTAAAACACTTGCTAAAAATCCAGCTTTTGAATTAGCTCACATCGAACGCAACGATGTCAATGTTCGCATTTATAAAAATCATCCGAGTGTGATTTTTTGGAGCCTTGGCAACGAGGCTGGTTATGGTCCAAATTTCGAAAAAGCGTACGAACACGTGAAAGCATTCGACCCCTCACGCCCTTGTCAATATGAAAGAGGGGGATTTGAAGGAAAAAGTGATGTGTTCTGCCCGATGTATTACGATTATAAGGGCATGGAACAGTATGCCAAAAGTGACAAACAAAAGCCACTTATACAATGTGAGTATGCGCATGCCATGGGAAATTCAATGGGTGGTTTCCGTGAATATTGGGACTTGATACGCAAATACCCAAAATTACAAGGAGGCTTTATTTGGGACTTTGTAGATCAAGGTTTGCGCGGTAAAAACAAAGAAGGAAAAATGATTTATACGTATGGAGGCGATTACGGACGCTATCCAGCTTCGGATCACAACTTCAATTGCAATGGCGTTATCAATCCAGATCGGATGCCCAATCCTCATGCTAATGAAGTTCGGTATTATTATCAAAATAGTTGGCTTACACCACTAGACTTAAAAAAAGGTGAGTTCGAAGTTTATAATGAAAACTTTTTCAAAGATCTCTCTGACGTTCGTTTAATTTGGACGCTCAAGTCCAATGGTAAAACAATCCGTACGGGTACTGCGGTTTTACCCTCCATCGCACCACAGCAAAAAGTGAAAATCACATTGGCGGACTTCGCGATCCCCACGAATGTAGCAGACGAAGAACAACTCTTAAATATCGATTTCTGTTTAAAAGAGAAATCCGCTTTATTGCCTCAAAATTATGCTGTTGCACGACAACAATTTACCATCCAGCCTTACACCTTCCCAACTCGCGATCAACTGATTCTTGGAGAAAAAGACACAAAGAAAAATGAAAAACAAATGTGTCGCGTTCAGAAAGAGGAACAAATTGCGTGTCTTATGTTGACCGCAGGAAAAACAACCGTAACCTTTAACAAGCGTACGGGTTGGATGGATTATTTGGATGTAGATGGAAAACCGATGTTCGAAGAGGGTTATTCTTTGCGTCCTGATTTTTGGCGTGCGCCAACGGACAATGACTTCGGAGCTGGAATCCAAAATGCGTGTGGAGCTTGGCGAAACCCATCGTATAAACTAACTTCTTTTCGATGCGAAGAGAAAGGCAGCAATATGCAGGTAACAGCTCTTTATAAAATGCCTACTACGCAAACGGATTTATCGATGATTTATACCGTCTTGCCCGATGGACAAATAGTGGTAGATCAAAATCTAAAAATAGATTCTACCGCAAAAAGCAAACCTTACCTCATGCGTTTTGGTATGCAACTTGTGATGCCAAAAGCGTATAACCAAATAGCTTTTTATGGAAAAGGTCCAGGCGAAAACTATATAGATCGTAATCAAGGCGACTTTATCGGTAGCTATATACAATCTGTTGACGCGCAATATTGGAATTATATACGTCCACAAGAAAGTGGAAATAAAACAGAGGTGCGCACGTGGGCGGTTTGTCAGAATTCAACGGATGGACTTCGTTTTTATGGCACCGCCCCGATGGAATGCGCAACACTCCCTTTTTTAACCTCCGATTTAGATGGCGGTAATAACAAAACCGATTTCCAACATCACTCTGGCGACCTCACACCGCGCAAATTTTCGGTAGTCCATCTCGCTTCACGCCAAATGGGACTGGGTTGTATCAATAGTTGGGGCGCATGGCCACGTGCAGAATACCTCATCCCTTATGGCAATTATCATTTTACGGTTGTCATCCAACCGCTTGTAAAATAAAAAGGAGGGAGAAAAAAGCTTCACGCTATTTTGAAATAAAA
>JAVVVP010000017.1:0-35518 GCA_036652575.1 Bacteroidaceae bacterium | reverse complement strand
TCCAGAACACAACACGATGCCACGAGTCGGAGCCGTATCCATCAAGGCAAGAAAGAAGAGAAAGCGGACACCACTAGATTGCTTCGGACAAAGCCATCGCAAAGACGGACAACAAAAACAATCGCACACGCGTCTGAAGCAAAAAAGAAAAACTTTCGCCCCCAAAAACCTCCTTTTGCAAAAAGAGTAGTCCAAAAACACTTCTTACAACGCCAAAAGTGTTCTTTATTCGCTAAAAGTATCCTGACTTTTAAAATAAAGTGGTTACTTTGCAAACTTGATATTATTCATTTATTATTCATTTAAATCAAATCAAGAATGAAGAAAATTTTTACACTCGTTGCCATTGCTGCTACAACGCTATCTACAAATGCGCAAACAGTAAGCAATAGCAAACTTTCAGACAATTGGTCTATTGGCATCCATGCAGGTGTCACAACTCCTACTGCAAAGCATGCCTTTTTCTCGAACGCTCGTCCTACTGTAGGACTTGAAATTGGCAGAGAAATTACGCCTTGTTTCGGATTAGCTGCCGAAGGACGCGTCGCAATCAATGGTGGTAGATATGGTTTTTATCAAGACCCTTCTATGCTGACCAAAACGATGATCGATTATTCTAACGTGAGCCTTTTGGCAAAGTTCAACCTGACCAACTTATTCCGTGGCTACAACGGCACGCCACGCTGCTTCGAAGCGGTAGCGGTTACTGGTATCGGCTGGGGACACTACTATGCTCCAGGCAATAACGACAACAACACGTGGTCTACCAAGTTCGGTATCAACTTGAACTTCAATGTGTCTCAGGCACTTCAGATCAACGTAAAACCTGCCATCGTTTACGATATGGAAAACGGGAACGGGGGCTTCAACAAGTTCAACGCAAACAAAAGCTCTATCGAGCTCTCTGCGGGGGTTACGTACAAGTTCAAAAACAGCAATGGCACCCACAATTTCACCCTTGCCAAAGGATACGACCAAGCAGAAGTGGACGGGTTAAATGCAAAAGTAAACGACCTACGTGGTCAAATGAATGCAAAAGACCGTTTGTTGGACAATAATGGTCAAACCATCAAGAGCCTTCAAAAACAACTCAACGATTTCCGCAATGCTGGTCCTAAGACCAACATTATAACGAGAAACACCAATTCAATGGAATCGGTTGTCACCTTCGGTCAAGGCAAAAGCGTAATTGCAGCATCTCAACTTCCTAATGTTGAGCGCATTGCTACTTATATGAAGAACCACAAAGACAGCAAAGTGTTCATCAAAGGTTTTGCATCTCCAGAAGGCAGCGCAGCGATCAACGCAAAAATTGCAACAGCACGTGCGGAAGCTGTGAAAACCCTACTTATTCAGAAGTACAAAATTGAGGCTAGTCGCATTATGGCAGAAGGTCAAGGCGTTGGCAATATGTTCTCTGAACCAGATTGGAATCGCGTAAGCATCTGTACTCTTGACGAAACAAAGTAAGTTTTAAAGAGTATACCGAATAAAATCCCCTCGTAGACACCTTTGTTTACGAGGGGATTTTTTAGCGCTCTATCCATGCACCGCGATGCTAGTGGCTTCCCGTTTCATCGGATTTGAAAATCCGCCGAGACGGAAAAAGACCAAGTTCGAGGAAGGTCGCTCCTCATTTTCTACGATCCCTTCACCCACTACCAAACGAGACCTTCTGAAGCCGCCTGCGGCTTCAGAAGGTCTCGTTTCATCGTTGTTGGTTTCTCTATTTCTTCGACGGAGACTTTTTAGAAGACTCTTTTTTAGCACCGTTTTTATCCAGTTCTATGGCAAAACTTTTGCTGATACCACTTTGCGTTTTAGCCCGGATCCACAGCACACGATCTGCCGTCATATTCGCCATCTTTACAGCTTCTTCAAAATCCTCTAGGCTCGTCATCTTCCTGTCGTTTACTTGTAGAAGGATCAAACCTTTGGTGATGCCGGCATCCATCATCTTGCCTTTCTTTACCGCCGTCACTTCAAGCCCATATTGCAAGCTAAGTTGTTGCTTACTTTCGTCCGATAGCGGGCGCAAAGCAGCTCCCATCACGTCCATATCTACTTCCTTTACCACCGACGTGGTGCCTTGTGCATTGCGTAACGTCACTTTTTTGGTTTCTTTTTTCTTGTTGCGCATCAGCGTGATGTTGATGACATCGCCAGGGCGATACTTCACGAGCGATTCTTGCAATTCACTCATTTTGCTAACACTTTTTCCATCTATCGCCACAAGAACATCTCCTTTTTGAATTCCGCCATCTGCTGCTGCACCGTCTACGGTTACTTCCCCTATATAGATGCCTTCAACAGTACCCAAATCGACTTCTTTGTCTTGATTCTTTTGTTGGTCGATGTAAGCGGACACATCGCTACCACTAATGCCGAGCATGGCACGTTGCACAATACCAAATTCTTTGAGGTCGTTCACCACCTTGTTCATAATCGTTGTCGGTATGGCGAAACCATAACCTGCGAAAGAACCCGTTTGCGAATAGAGCATGGCATTGATGCCAACTAATTCACCCCGTGCATTCACCAGCGCACCACCTGAATTGCCTTGGTTGATCGCCGCATCCGTTTGAATAAAACATTCGATGTCGTTTGCGTGAAGCGAACGAGCTTTTGCACTCACAATACCTGCCGTTACCGTCGATGTAAGGTTAAACGGATTGCCTACCGCTAACACCCATTCTCCCAACTTCAACTCATCACTATTGCCGATGGTGATGGCGGGATAATCCTTTCCTTCTATTTTAACAAGGGCTAAGTCGGTGGTCTTGTCGGCACCAATAATACGCGCTTTAAACTCTCGGTTGTCATTCAGCTTCACTTGTATTTCGTCCGCCCCTTCTACCACATGGTTATTCGTTACAATGTAACCATCTTTCGAGATAATAACGCCCGAACCTGCTGCCTGCTTTTTCGGTGTCTGCACTTGCCGTTTTTGAGAACCTCCGCCGCCTCTGCCAAAAAAATCCCCAAAGAAATCAGAAAAGGGGTCTTGGTATTCAATGGTTTGCGTTTTACTGTTCTGAGTCACTTTGATATAAACCACCGCGTTTACAGAACTCTCGGCTGCTTGTGTTAGGTCTACAAGCGGAGTACCCACAGCTGACGTTGCCAAAGTGGGAACAGACAGTCCTAGACAGAGGGCTAAGACGGCTGCTTTCATACGATTTTTTTTCATCTTTATCTTCTTGCTTTTAGTTGATTGTTGTTTTCATAAGAGTAGTGCAAAAATAATGGTTATGCACAAGAAGCAAAGCTTTGACGCGTATAAAAAAGCTTCTGTTTACTGTCTTTTAACAATCTCGCGCCCCTCGCGCCCCTCGCACGCCTACCTTTTTGAATAATTTTACGAAGTGCTTCGTGCCGCGGTTCGTACCGTTCCTTCTAGCAATAGAGCCTGCCCCAACCTGAAAATACTCATCGCGCAACGCTTGCAAATCAGTTTATCTCCTTACCTTTGCATCTCCATGCAGACAAACGATAAAACATATTGGTTTCTTTTTCGGGACAAAGACCTCTTCTTGCGCCGAACGGGAAACACCTATGCGATTCCTTACGAAGTGACATCGCCCGTAACGCTAACCACCGAACCGTTTCTGGTCTCTACCCTCCTGCCCGCCCCTTGCGCTGCGGCCTACGTACCAAACGAGGCGCAAACGCCGCCAAACTATGAATTTGTGGGGCTTCGTAAATGCTTTGAATTACTACCCTCCGCAGCCTATCGCAGTGCAGGAAAATGTGCCGAACTCCTTTATTGGGACCTACATTCACGCTATTGCACCGACTGTGGAACCCCCATGCAGCAGGCTACCGCCATTAGCAAAAGATGCCCCGCTTGCGGTCACGAAATGTGGCCCATGCTGGCTACCGCCATTATCGTACTCGTACAGCGAGGAGACGAAGTACTCTTGGTACAGGCAAAGAACTTTGTATCCGATTTTTACGGGTTAGTGGCGGGCTTTGTAGAGACGGGCGAAACGCTCGAAGAATGCGTTCATCGCGAAGTCATGGAAGAAACGCAACTCTCCATCACAAATGTGCGTTATTTTGCGAGTCAACCTTGGCCGTACCCATGTGGACTGATGGTGGGCTTTATGGCCGATTACGAAAGTGGAGACCTTTGCTTGCAACAAACAGAACTGAATACGGGAGCTTGGTTCTCGCGCACACATCTGCCAAAGATTCCTGACAAATTGAGCATGGCCAGAATGCTACTAGATGCGTGGATAGAACAAGGAGCCCTAGAATAGGCGAACAAGCAAAGAAAAGGTTTTTAAAGCCTTTTCTTTTTATACTCCTCAAACGCAAGGAGCGGATGCCATAAGTTGGCATCCGCTCCTTGCGTTTGAGAGGTGGAAGACAGCTCCGTACGAGCTACCCTCACCGACCCTTACGGGGTTATTTTCGATCGCCCCAGATAGGAGAACGATTGTCGAAAGCGTCGGCTCCATCAATTTCTGTTGTAGTGATATTTAGGGTGTTTCCTCCAATAGAACCTGTAAGCATGATATCTTCTACGCTCAGATTGATCACTTGGATGGCGGGGGTCTTATATGTTTTCTTCATTTTTTTATTGTATGAATTGATTTGTAATTTGTAATGCGAAAAAGGGGAAAACGAGTAACGCGTGTACCTCACCCGTTCTCCCTTTTAAAATAACTGTTTTATTTCACGATGGTTTTACCGTTGTGAAGATAAATGCTACCCTTTACAGGATTGGGTACTTCTACACCACCAAGGTTGTAATATTTACCATCACTCGCCTTGTCGATCGTAAGCACGCCGTCTATCGCAGTGATCTCTTCATCACCTTCAAAAAGGATAGAAGCTGCACCAGTACCTGTACCGTCCCAATTTAGGTAAGCTCTGTTGACGGGTATGGTCGTATTTACCTTTGCTTTATAAAACCCGATAGGCTTATCGGTTGTATTACCATACAAAACGTAATCGTTCGCTACTGCTTTTAAAGCCTTCGCTGCGGAGTTTTTCAAAATATTGGTGAAGGTTGATCCTGTGGCAGAAGCCTTTTCAAACGTATAAAAGGTATCCATACTTGGTGCAGGCGTTACTTTCAGTATTACACCCTGATTTGCAGGAACAATAGCATCTGTTATTTTCGTTAACGTCAATACGGAGGTCGTTGGCACGTTTTCTGCATAATAAGCCTCTACCCCATGAGGAATAGTCGTTGCGATTGCTGCACTAAAAGTGGCATACCCCATTCCATTTATTTTCACTTCGTATTTAGTTGTCGCATCTGTTACGGCTGTTTGCATCGTAGCGGCTAGAGATGTCGCATCTCCTAGTGGTAGAAGATACCAATTGGAAGCCCCGTCGGATCCATAATGACAAACTCCTGCTGTATAGCCCGCATTATTATGCATATTACCACTTCCGTCAACAGCAGCAATATGATATTGTGCGGATACGGAAGACAGTGTACAATTCATAGCACTTGCACCATTTCTATTGCTTAAACGAAAAGTATTATCCGCATTTTCATACGATCCAAGACCATCTCTTACCACACCTTTTCTACCGACATTGTACAGATACTGTACCCCATCCGAAGCCGTAAAGAATACCCATTGGAAGTTTTCGTCCGCTGCGTCGTAAGTCTTTGCTGGTGCTTTATTAGACGCTGCCACATAATCCCCAATTCCACTATTATAAACCAGGTAAGAATTATGTACAGTATTCTTTATGGCATACTTCTTTCCCTTTTCAAACGCAATTGGTGATAACGATGCAGTTGTCACTGCGTCTAGAGCTTGTTTAAGGGCTGCAGGGTCTTTGCAAGTCCCATTCGCATAGGTGGCAATAAGAGATGCTACCGATGGTGCAGTAGCATCCAACCCTCCTACATAACCCGCATTTGTAACAATTGGTTTTGCTTGTGCTAATAAATCAGCTAAAGATTCGAATAAACGAACATTTGTTTGAATAGTAGTAAGAATTGCGGCATCTACATTGCCTATTTCTTTAAAACGCCACTGAGAAGCATCAGAAGTTGCTAGCCAACCTACAATACCTGTTGTGTAACCATTATTACAATGCATGAATACAGGATTTGCATCGGCAGCTCCTATTTTTGTTGTAATAGCATAAGCACCGTCACTCATCTTTTTTATCGTTGTTGGCGCTGTTGGAGTCTCACTTAAAGGATAAGCATTATTTGAAAAATAAGGGAATGTCTTTGACGCTAGATTATAAAAATAGGTAGGGGTTCCTGTCTTATCTGAAATATAGACTCCCCAAGCAAAATTATTCGAGTTCGAATCATAAGTATGATTCGTTTTTCCCGTATTTGTAATACCTGTAGTGGCAAGAGTGGCATCATACTCTAAACTGGTAGACGATGCTACATTTATAACCTGATATTTCTTAGACTTATCAAAAACAATAGGGGATAATGTTTTATTTGTAATGGCAGCATTTACAGCATTTAAAGCCGTTTGAAGAGCCGCACCATCTATTCCTTCATAAGCCACCTTGAAGGCAGAAATTAAAGCGTTTGAAGAAGGATAACCATCAACAAAATCAATTTTGTCGTATATCGGTTGTGCTGGTATTTTTTGTTCTGCCAAAAGAATTGCAGATTCGATTTTAGCGAGCGTTTCTGCTGGGATAGAGAAATTATTGATCTTAATGAATTGAGTTCCTGCACCATCGTCATTTGCAGACCATGTTACGACAGGATTATTAGCTTGAGGTGCAAAATTAAGATAAGCGCCATTCTGTTCTATATTAAAAGCCTTATCGGCAGCAACATAACTTCCACTACAGGATGAAAGAGTTGTTGGGATTGCTGTACTAGAAAAAGTAGTAGGACTATCATTATTCTTACTAATACATAAGAATTTCTGATTCCCTAAATTATAAATGTAATATTTACCGCTAGTTGCTTTATAAACTCCCCAATAACTATTGTTGTCATTTACTAGAGCTTCTTTACACACAGGCTTGGCATCACTCTTTGTGGATCCTGCTATCCATACATTTGTCGATGAGGATGTGGACTTATAGATCAACGTACCACGAGTCTCGGAACTATTCCTTGACTGCTTATTGGTCAATTGATAACAACACGCGTTGTCCAACTCCGACAACGCAGAGATGGCTTGCGCCTTTAGCTGATTACCCCCCCCCCAGCACAGCTAGGAAAAAGGCTAAAAATAAATAAGTTTTCTTCATTTTCTTGATTTTATAATTAATAATTTTAGTCCTTCTTGTATCCAAATGATGCTGCAAATGTACACAATATTTTTTAATCCAAATTTATTTCCACCTTTTTTTTGTAGAAAACAGAACAGATACGGTTCTTTTTTTCTCGAAAAAGAGGAAATAGGCGTGTTTTGAGTATTCAAACTAAAAAATCACACAATTTTATTCCCCTAAAACACAAAAAGAGGGCGCTGAAAGAATCCGTCTTCTCCTATATCATTTTTTTAAAGAATCAACACAATCCTGCCAAAACCCTCCCCGCTCACTACGAACGCAAAAAGCAGACACATCGCCACGCGCCACCGCTTGTTTTTGTACGGCTAAAAAAGTGTGACGTTTTCCTCCCCGCCCCAAAAAAAAGGAGCGCGCTCGAAGGACACATGGAGCGCGCTCCTTTGGGGAAGGGAGCGCGCTCGTTTTTTTTCGATGTTTCCCATAACGGGCTCAAAAACGGGGCAAAAAATCCGTTCCGTCTTTTCCCTTAAAAAGAAAAAAGGATAAAAAAAGCGTAAAACCAAATCTTTCTGTAACTTTGTACACGTTAAGCACGGACGCAGGTACGTTGGGATAGGGATACACCACAACGTACCCAGAGGGAGACCTCACGTCAAGGAAGCAAACAACAAAAGAGAAGAAACATGGACATCCAACACATTACCCCGATTTACTTTAGTGCAACAGGCTCTACAAAAAAATAACAACCTTCGTTTCGCAACACCTAAAAGGAGTGCCAAACGAAGCCATAGACATTACGTGTGGCCCCACCGAACGTCTGTTTCCAGAAACAGACCTCGTGGTACTGGGCATTCCTGTATACAGCGGGCGCGTGGCACCTCTTATCGCAGAACATTTGAAAGGTCTACAGGGACAGAACACACCTGCCGTGATCCTTGCCGTATACGGGAATCGAGACTACGACGATGCACTATTGGAACTTAAAAACGTGATGCGTTCGCAAGGCTTCAGCGTTTGTGCCGCCATTGCCGCAGTGGCAGAACATTCGATAGTTCACTCGGTGGCAAAGGGTAGACCCCATCAAGAGGACTTTGAAATTTTAGAAGGTCACTGTTTGGCGATTACAAAAAAGATAGAGTGCAACGACCATCATTGGCTGGACGTAATCGTAGAAGGGAAAATTCCCTACCGCACCTACAACCGCGTACCGTTTCACCCTCACACCACCCAACGATGCAAGCTTTGCGGTGTGTGCGCAACAAGCTGCCCCGCTGGAGCTATTCCCCTAGACGCACCGAACAAAACGATCGCGGAAACGTGTATCTCGTGTATGCGCTGCATTGCGGTGTGTCCCAGCAAGGCGCGCACCTTAACATTCTTAGAACGTACACTCGCCTCGATTTCTTTGCACAAGAAATGCAAAGAAGAGAAGTTTACCGAACTCTTCTTATAACGTGAAGTCGTCTCTTTCACTCGCGCCCAACCCGTGTTGATAGCGTTGACCTCTATTTCAACTCATTTTGATACCAGAGAAGTGGAGTCATCCACTTTCGGCGCTGCGTGAAGGAAGGCATTGCTGGATTGCTTCGGACAAAGTCCTCGCAAAGACGGGACACAAAAAAGAGGAATACGAACGAGAGGCAATCCCCTCCTTCCCGTCATGGCAAGCCGAAGGGGAAGCCATTCGCCTTTAGCTATTTCTGAGGCTCTGGTCACTCGTCAAGGTAAATGTGAATGATTCCGACATCGCGTTTTTCCTTGGAGGAATCGGTGATTTCTTCATCGACATTCACAAGGTCAAACCTGTAGAGTACAGAGGGAGACAGGACGATATACGCCAATGAAAAATATTGAGTATTCGCTTTCATACTGCGAAATTAATACATTCCCAGCAAAAAAGTACCGATTGGGGTGCATCTTTGATTTGCTTTGCCACGGAACGATGCTGCTGCCCCAAAATAATTCTCAATTTTGCGAATGTACAAAAGGAAAGCATTATCTTTGTATCATCAAAACAGACAATATGATTGTTACATTTGAAGAAGAATACTTGCAAACGCTCTATGATACGGGTAAAAGCGGCGATAAAAAGCATCGATACCAACCCGAAATCATACGTAAATACCAAATTTGCATTCGGTATTTGCTCGGCGCAAGCAACATTGAAGCATTGTTCTCCATCAATTCTTTGAATTACGAAGTGTTGAAAGGCGACAAAGAGGACATTTCTTCCATCAGGGTAAACAAGCAATATCGAATTGAATTTACCGTTACGGGGCAAGGGGCGGATTCCATTGTTACCGTGTGCAATATTTTAGAATTGTCCAACCACTATAAATAGCAACGTTATGATTAAGATTAAAGGGATTGACCCACGCATGATAGCAAACAACCTTACCCCATCAACCCCCGTGCATCCGGGCGAAATGATAAAGGACGAAATCGAATATCGCGGCATTTCACAAAAGAAACTTGCGGCGCAAACGGGTATTTCATACACCGTGCTTAACGAAGTGTTGAATGGCAAACGCCCCGTTTCCACCGAATACGCCTTGTTGTTTGAAGCCGCGTTGGGAATCGAAGCTGGAATTTGGATAAAGACACAAGCAGATTATGATATGATAACCGCAAAGTCAAACAAGACATTTGCGCAACGTCTTGAAAGAGTTCGCAAGATTGCAGCCGTATTATAAACTGTAATTCAGATGATTTCATTGGAATTATTTAACGAGTTGGATTTTAAAGGTGCGCAATGTGGGTCAACATTCTTAGAACGTACACTCGCCTCGATTTCTTTGCACAAGAAATGCAAAGAAGAGAAGTTTACCGAACTCTTCTTATAACGTGAAGTCGTCTCTTTCACTCGCGCCCAACCCGTGTTGATAGCGTTGACCTCTATTTCAACTCATTTTGATACCAGAGAAGTGGAGTCATCCACTTTCGGCGCTGCGTGAAGGAAGGCATTGAAACGTTTTTTTTCTGAATGTTTTTCGATGCGTTTCCATATTTCGTGGGCCTCGTTCACGGCACCTGGCATACGATACATAATAAGAAGCCATCCGCCCTTCTGTATCTGAAATTTCAGAACATTTTCCTTCTTTATCAACAAGGGGTCGGAGATGGAATTATGGATATGCTCAACATAGGTCGTATCAGACGTTTGACGATAAGTGCCGTACGTTAGAATAAAACTACCGTTCCCGCTCATACGCATAAATAGATTCTGAAAAGAGCCATCGGACAATAAAAGCTTTAGATACGGTTGAGTGGAAATCTGGATTTTTCCATTCACGTCTATCGCTGTACATTTTTGCCATAAGCCTTCCAGTTTTTGCTGTTTTTGAGCACAAACGGGCAACAAGCTCCAGAAGCAAAATACAAAAGTTGCCATTCTCATTTTTTTCATCCTCTTTTGTTTTTAAATTTTTCTACCTTTTTCGAACACCTCTTTCAACGAATGGGAGTTCACCTCTTTCTAAAAAACAAGTTGGAAATCATCGCTTCATCAAGAGACCACTTTGCCTTTTCGTTTCTGTCCTCGACTCGTATCAAAAAGAGAAACATACGATGCCCTCTATCCCCCTTCACTACGATTGTAGCGTTCTTATTCTATCTTCATTTTCAAACGTTTCCAAAGTTCCCATAGCTTTGCACCCGTTGTAGAAACATAGCTAATAACCAGCAAATCGGCTCCCTTAAACCGAAAAACAAGAGGATTGTCCTTCCCTGTTATCGCAGGATCCGAAATTGAATTGTCGATATGTTCAACATAAGTGGAGTCTGAGGTCTGGCGAAACGTGCCATGCGCGGTTATCACAGATAATTTGCCCCCTTGTTCCATCATGAGGTTGGTGAAACGTCCGTCAGAAAAAAGCATTTTAAGGAACGGATGCATCCGCATCTTCATCACGCCAACCTCTTCATACGGTTGACACATTTGCCAAATACCTTGAAGCTTTGGAGTCTCCTTTTGCGCATACGCATACCCCGAAACACACATCAATAATAAAACGAATAATTTTTTCTTCATGATCACCTGTTTTTTGTTTCTAACCATTTCATTCTATCGTATCAACCCCTGCTCTTCTTAAAAAAATGCAGTCTTTCTAAAAAAGGAGTTTCGCGATTGACGCTACAAATATACACAAAAGAAAAAACGAGTACAAAAAAATAAGTATAAAACGCAAGCAAAACACAAAAAAACAACTATCGCGCTATTTGTTTTGTTGTTCAACTATCATTTCGGCAAAGCGCTCCCCCAGTTGGAGCACGCCATACGTGCCTAAATGCACAAAATCTTGGGGGTAGGGAGAATGATACTCGTGTGCGCGCATCTGCAAATCGTCTGCTTCAACCAGAAACGCCCTTCGGACCGAATGGGAAGAGTGGGACGACTGACAGACCTCCAATTGAGCATCGCGTATGGCTTTTCGACCTTCGGGGAAATGGGTGGGGTAAGGAATCACCTCTCCATACACAAAAAGCATCTCAGGAGCTTTCAATTGTTGACGCACAGCGTCTATCAAATTCGTAAGATTCGCGGTATAAGCTTTCGCATTATCGATACCCGCCACTTCATCGCCATCCGACTCTCCTTGCTGCCAGACCATCGCCATCACACGAGGCGTATATCCCTGTTTTTTAAGTTTCTCAAGTCCTTGTTTTACGGTAGCGATAAAGCGGGCATATTCTTCGCCTTGCTTTTGTCCCGCTCTATTGCCAGGATTCCACTGCTGATAAAGATTCGAGCCAGAGGTTGCATGTTTGATGATGGCAAACTTTTGCTTTGGCAAGCGCTGTTGCAAGGATGTTCCCAAGCTTAGCTCTACGCCGAATCGCTCGGCATCCTCAGACGCGGCACACAAGGGTTGCCACGTTTCGCTTTTCGCTCCCTGCTTGAGGTACTTAGAATAATAAATCAACACCCGTTGATCTGTTTTAAATTGGGCAGGCAGATTGACGAGGTAGCCTTGCCCCGTAGCATTGGATTGCCCGCCAATCAACAAGACATCAATGGGTTGACTAAAGAGGGGTAAGCATCCCCACCCTATCAAGAGGCAGAAGCCAAACAATTTGTTTCTCATCTTTCTATTTGTTTTTTAGCACATTATTCATTTCGGAAGAACAAAGGTAAAACATTTTTTTGGAAAGAGCTGCAAAAAAGGGATAAGAAGAAGCCGCCCCATTCAAGTGGGGCGGCTTCTTTAATTATCCTACGCTGTCGTTCCGACGATCCTAGTCAGAAATAACATTCTTGCGTGCAAAAGCTAGTTGGTCGTAATCTTCTTTACTTCCCACTACAATCTTTTCGAACTCACGCAAGCCCGTACCAGCAGGAATCAGGTGTCCGCAAATCACGTTTTCCTTCATTCCTTCGAGGCGGTCTATTTTTCCATTGATCGCCGCTTCATTGAGCACTTTTGTGGTTTCCTGGAAGGAGGCAGCAGACATAAAGCTAGACGTTTGTAGTGCCGCACGCGTAATACCCTGAAGAATCTGGGTAGAAGTGGCAGGAACGGCATCTCTTACTTGTACTAGTTTCAAGTCACGACGCTTGAGCAGCGAATTTTCATCGCGCAGCTTGCGCGCAGTCACAATCATACCCGCCTTCATCGTTTCGCTATCCCCAGCTTCGGTCACAATCTTCTTGCCCCAAACGCGGTCGTTCTCATCGGCAAAGTCGAGTTTGTCCACTACTTGTAGTTCTAGGAAGCGTGTATCGCCCGAGTCATTGATTTGAACTTTCCGCATCATTTGACGTACAATGACTTCAAAGTGTTTGTCGTTAATCTTCACACCTTGAAGACGGTATACATCTTGTACCTCGTTGACAATGTATTCTTGAACCGCTGTAGGGCCCTTGATGGCCAAGATGTCGGCAGGAGTCGTAGAACCATCTGAGAGCGGTGTGCCCGCACGAACGTAGTCGTTTTCTTGAACCAAAATCTGCTTCGAGAGCGATACGAGATACTTCTTCACATCACCAACCTTCGGCGTTACCACGATTTCACGATTACCACGCTTGATGCCTCCCATCGTTACCTCACCGTCAATTTCTGAAACGACAGCAGGGTTCGAAGGATTACGCGCCTCGAACAGCTCGGTAACACGTGGAAGACCTCCCGTGATGTCACCAGCTTTGCCTACGGCACGTGGTATCTTAACGAGAATCTCACCCGCTTTTAAGTTCTGATTATTCTCGACAACGATGTGTCCACCAATCGGGAAGTTATAAGAACGTATCAACTCGCCCTTGTCGTCTACGATATGGCAAGTTGGGATGCGCGATTTTTCTTTACTTTCAATCACAATGAGTTCACGAAGCCCCGTGGCATCATCTTGCTCCACGCGATAAGTTAAGCCTTCGACCACATCCTCGAATTGTATGCGACCCGAAGTTTCCGTTACAATAACAGCATTAAAAGGATCCCATTTGGCAATCAATTTACCTTTCTCTACCTTCTCTCCCTCGTTCACAAACAATTGCGAACCATAGGGCACATTCTGTGAAGAAAGAACAATGCTTGTGTTCTCGTCAACAAAGCGCACTTCGGCCAAACGCCCGACCACGATTTTAGAGGCGGAACCATCTTCGCTCACAATATCCACCGTACGCAATTCATCGAATTCCAAACGGCATTTGCTTTTGGCAATAATCTGTGCATTCGAAGCCGCATTACCAGCCACACCACCGGCGTGGAACGTACGAAGCGTAAGCTGCGTACCAGGCTCTCCAATAGACTGCGCTGCAATGACACCAACCGCCTCACCTTTCTGAACCATACGGCTTGTAGAAAGATTACGACCATAGCACTTCATGCAGACACCGTGCTTGCTCTCACAAGTAAGAACAGAACGTATTTCGACGCTTTCAATAGGGGAAGCATTGATTTCTGCCACCACATCTTCGTTGATTTCCTCACCCGCGGCAATGATTAGTTTGCCCGTAGTAGGATTGATAATATCATGAACCGACACACGCCCCAAAATCCGCTCGCCAAGGGAAGAGATAATATCATCTCCATCCTTCAGTGCAGAGCAAACAAGTCCACGAAGCGTTCCACAATCTTCTTCATTGATGATAACATCGTGCGAAACGTCCACCAAACGACGGGTAAGATAACCTGCATCGGCAGTTTTCAACGCGGTATCGGCAAGACCTTTACGCGCACCGTGAGTAGAAATAAAGTACTCCAACACAGACATACCTTCCTTGAAGTTAGACAAAATAGGATTCTCAATAATTTGAGCGCCCTCTGCTCCTGCTTTCTGAGGTTTCGCCATCAATCCACGCATACCCGCAAGCTGTGCAATCTGGTCGGCAGAACCACGGGCTCCAGAATCAAGCATCATATAAACGGCATTGAAACCTTGATCGGCCTCGGTCATCTGCGTCATCAGGGTTTTCTTTAAATCGGTGTTGACGTGCGTCCATGTATCAATCACTTGATTGTAACGCTCGTTATCGGTAATGAAACCCATATTATAGTTCGTCGTAATTTGATTGATTTCATCGTTACCACGCTTCACGATGGCTACCTTCTCTTCGGGAATGATAATATCATCCAAGTTGAACGAAAGTCCACCCTCGTACGCCATTTTGTAACCCAAATTCTTGATACCATCAAGGAATTCACAAGCACGCGTCATACCCACGGCCTTGATAACAAGGGCGATGATATCACGCAATGACTTCTTCGAGATAATGCTGTTGACATAACCAATCTCAATCGGTATGATTTCATTGACAATCACACGCCCTACAGACGTTTCGACCATCTGCTTCGTAATGTTACCCTTTTCATCCAAATCGTCTACAATCACTTTGACGGGAGCGTGAATATCGACGCGCTTCTCGTTGTATGCAATAACGGCTTCTTCTGGACCGTAGAAGATCAAGCCCTCACCCTTTGCACCTGGACGTAGTTTGGTGATGTAATACAATCCCAATACCATATCTTGCGAAGGCACCGTAATAGGAGCGCCGTTGGCTGGATTTAAGATATTGTGGCTCTGAAGCATCAGCATTTGAGCCTCGATGACAGCTTCATTACTTAAAGGTAAATGAACCGCCATTTGGTCTCCATCGAAGTCGGCATTGAACGCCGTACACGCGAGAGGGTGCAACTGAATTGCTTTTCCCTCAATCATTTTTGGTTGGAAAGCCTGAATACCAAGACGGTGAAGGGTTGGCGCACGGTTGAGAAGAACAGGATGTCCCTTCATTACGTGCTCCAGAATATCCCAAATAATAGGGTCTTTGCGATCTACAATTTTCTTTGCCGTTTTAACGGTTTTGACGATACCGCGCTCAATCAGTTTACGAATGATAAAGGGTTTGAATAATTCGGCTGCCATCAATTTAGGCAAACCGCACTCGCCCATCTTCAATTCTGGACCTACCACAATAACGGAACGCGCTGAATAGTCCACACGCTTACCGAGCAAGTTCTGACGGAAACGTCCTTGCTTACCCTTTAGAGAGTCAGAAAGAGACTTCAACGGACGATTGGCATCGGTCTTCACGGCACTACTCTTACGCGAGTTGTCGAAGAGGCTGTCCACCGACTCCTGCAACATACGCTTCTCATTACGAAGAATCACCTCTGGAGCCTTGATTTCGACAAGACGCTTCAAACGATTGTTACGTATCAGAACACGCCGATAAAGGTCGTTGAGGTCGGACGTTGCAAAACGCCCACCATCCAAAGGAACAAGAGGACGTAGCTCTGGCGGAATGACGGGAACAATCTTCATAATCATCCACTCTGGCTTGTTGCGCCCCCTGCTTGCTCGGAAGGCCTCGACTACTTGTAAACGCTTTAGTGCGTCATTTTTACGTTGCTGCGAGGTGTCTGAACTTGCGCGATTACGCAAGTCGTAAGATAATTCATCGAGGTTGATTCGCGTAAGAAGTTCATAGATCGCTTCTGCGCCCATCTTAGCAATAAACTTATTCGGATCGCTATCTTCTAAATATGTATTTTCTTTGGGTAACCGCTTCTGAATATCTACGTAGTCGTCTTCCGTCAGCAAATCAAACGCACTCACGCCCTTTTCGTCACCCGCATTCTCTTTAGAAAAAACACCAGGCTGAATAACGATATAACGTTCATAATAAATGATTGAATCGAGTTTCTTGGTAGGTATCCCCAACAAGTATCCGATTTTATTCGGCAGAGAACGGAAGTACCAAATATGAGCAACGGGTACAACCAACTGAATGTGGCCAGAACGCTCACGACGTACTTTCTTCTCTGTTACTTCTACACCACAACGATCACAAACAATCCCTTTATAACGAATACGTTTGTACTTACCGCAATGACACTCGTAGTCCTTGGTAGGACCAAAAATGCGCTCGCAGAACAATCCGTCACGCTCCGGCTTATAGGTGCGATAGTTGATCGTTTCTGGTTTCAACACTTCGCCATACGAATTTTCGAGTATTTCCTCTGGAGAGGCTAACCCGATAGTGATTTTCGTAAATGCACTCTTTATCTTAGATTCTTTCTTAAATGCCATATTTCCTTATTTATAAAATGTAAAGAGCTTTGTTATTTAATCTAAGGTGATGCTTAGTCCAAGACCTCTTAATTCATGGAGCAACACATTCAAGGATTCAGGTATGCCAGGAGTTGGCATTGCATCGCCTTTTACAATAGCTTCGTATGCTTTAGAACGACCGACTACATCATCCGACTTCAGGGTCAAGATTTCTTGTAGCACGTGCGAAGCACCAAAAGCCTCTAACGCCCAAACCTCCATCTCACCAAAACGCTGTCCACCAAACTGTGCTTTACCACCCAGCGGTTGTTGCGTAATGAGCGAATAAGGTCCGATGGAACGAGCATGCATCTTATCCTCTACCATGTGACCGAGCTTCAACATATAGGTGATTCCTACCGTTGCCTTTTGGTCGAATCGTTCACCGGTTCCTCCATCGTAAAGCTGTGTAGAACCCCAGCGAGGCAAGCCCGCCTTGTCTGTCCATTCACATAAATCGTCTAGTAAAGCACCATCAAAAATAGGGGTGGCAAACTTGACATTCAGCTTTTGACCAGCAGCACCCAGTACGGCTTCGAAAATCTGTCCCAAGTTCATACGCGAAGGTACACCAAGAGGGTTCAATACAATGTCGACGGGCGTACCATCCGCAAGGAACGGCATATCTTCAGCACGTACTATTTTCGATACGATACCTTTGTTACCATGGCGACCTGCCATTTTATCTCCTACACCAATTTTACGTTTCTTCGCCACATAAACTTTTGCCATTTGGATGATGCCCGAAGGTAACTCATCACCGATATTGATCGCAAACTTTTTACGTTTCAACTCCGCATCCATGATGTTGAACTTTTTCAAGTAATTAATGATCAACTTTGCAATCAACTCATTTTTGTGGGCATCGGTGGTCCATTTGCTCAACTGTATGGAGTTGTAATCCAAATTCATCAACATCGCACGAGAGAACTTAGCGCCTTTCGAAATGACTTCTGCTCCTAAATTGTCTTTGATACCTTGTGACGTCTTTTCATTGGTGAGCTCTTGTAATTTGTCGACCAGAACACATTTAAGATCGGAGACCTTCCCTGCAAATTCTTCGTCTATTTTCTGAAGTATCGCTTTGTCTGAAGCTTTAGACGAACGCGTCTTAATCGCTTTTGAGAATAAACGTTTATCAATAACAACACCATTCAGCGAAGGATTTGCTTTCATCGAAGCATCTTTCACATCACCGGCTTTATCGCCAAAGATCGCACGCAGTAGCTTTTCTTCTGGCGAAGGATCGCTCTCGCCCTTTGGCGTGATTTTACCAATCATAATGTCGCCTGGTTGAATGCGAGCACCGATACGAACAATACCGTTGTCGTCCAAATCCTTGGTGGCTTCTTCACTCACGTTTGGAATATCAGAAGTCAATTCCTCTACGCCACGCTTTGTTTCACGCACTTCAAGCGAGAACTCTTCCACGTGAACAGAGGTTAGTAAATCCTCACGAACAACACGTTCGTTGAGCACGATGGCATCCTCATAGTTGTACCCCTGCCAAGGCATATAAGCCACCAGGAGGTTACGTCCTAAGGCCAATTCTCCTTGCTGCGTAGCATAACCTTCTGTTAGAATGTCTCCGTTTTTCACACGCTGTCCTTTACTGCAAACAGGGCGTAAGTCAATGGTCATATTCTGGTTGGTACGACGGAACTTAGGAATCCGATATTCTTTCAGTGCAGAGTCAAAACTGACAAAATTTTCATCCTCCGTACGATCGTATAATATTTTGATAGAAGTGGCATCCACGTAGGTAATTTCACCTTCGCCCTCCGCCGTAATCATCGTACGAGAGTCTTCGCAAAGTTGTCGCTCAATACCCGTTCCAACGATTGGAGATTCACAACGAATTAATGGCACGGCTTGGCGCATCATATTCGAACCCATCAAGGCACGGTGAGCATCATCATGCTCTAAGAACGGAATCAACGAAGCCGCGATAGACGCAATCTGCTGTGGCGATACATCCATCAGGTTCACCTCAGAAGGTGGAACCACTGGATAATCAGCATCCTGACGACATTTCACTTTTTCTCGGATAAACGTACCATCTTCGTTCAAAGGTGCATTTCCCTGCCCAATAATCCTACTTTCTTCTTCCTCTGCTGTCAAATAAATAACCGCATCATTATTTAAGTCCACCAAAGATTCTTGAACCTTACGATAAGGCGTTTCAATAAATCCAAGTTCGTTTATCTTTGCATAAACACAAAGCGATGAAATCAGACCAATGTTTGGACCCTCAGGTGATTCAATTGGACACAAACGGCCATAGTGCGTATAATGCACATCTCGCACCTCAAAACCAGCACGCTCACGCGACAAACCACCAGGACCTAGCGCAGAAAGACGACGCTTGTGGGTGACCTCCGCCAGCGGATTGGTTTGGTCCATAAATTGCGATAGAGCATTCGTACCAAAGAACGAATTGATAACCGAAGAAATGGTCTTCGCATTGATCAAGTCGGTTGGAGTAAACACTTCATTATCACGAACGTTCATCCGCTCGCGTATCGTGCGACTCATACGTGCTAGACCTACTGCAAACTGATTGCTCAACTGCTCACCAACCGTACGCACACGACGATTACTCAAGTGGTCAATATCATCGACCGTCGTTTTAGAGTTTATCAATTCAATCAAATACTTGATAATCTCTATAATATCTTCTTTTGTCAATACACGGACATTGTTATCCGCTGACAAACCTAATTTTTTGTTGATACGATAACGCCCTACTTCGCCGAGGTCGTAACGTTTTTCAGAAAAGAACAAATTGTTGATCACCTCACGCGCACTGGCATCATCAGCAGGATCTGCATTACGCAACTGACGATAGATGTAAAGTACCGCTTCTTTCTCAGAATTACTAGGGTCTTTCTGTAACGTATTAAAAATGATAGAGTAGTCCGACGTGTTCACATTCTCATAATGCAACAAGATCGTTTGCGTTCCGCTTTCGATGATCTCTAACGCATTATTTTCGTCAATAATCGTTTCACGATCCAAAATCACTTCATTTCGTTCAATCGAAACCACTTCACCCGTGTCTTCATCAACAAAATCCTCTACCCAACTCTTCAAAACACGTGCCGCAAGCTTACGTCCCACGCATTTTTTAAGATTGGTTTTATTCGCCTTCACCTCTTCGGCTAAGTTGAAAATTTCAAGAATGTCTTTATCATTTTCAAACCCAATCGCACGCAAAAGCGTTGTAACAGGCAATTTCTTTTTACGATCGATATAAGCATACATCACACTATTGATGTCTGTTGCAAATTCGATCCACGATCCCTTAAACGGAATAATACGCGCCGAATAAAGCTGCGTTCCATTGGCATGAATGCTCGAGCCAAAGAACACGCCTGGAGAACGGTGTAACTGCGAAACAACCACACGTTCCGCACCATTAATGATAAACGTACCATTATTGGTCATATAAGGGATAGGGCCTAAGAAAACATCCTGAATAACGGTATCGAAATCTTCATGATCTGGATCCGTACAATAAAGTTTGAGTTTTGCTTTCAAAGGAACACTATAGGTTAAACCACGTTCTAAACATTCATCAATAGAATAACGAGGCGGATCAATATAATAATCCAAAAATTCTAGGACGAAGTTGTTGCGCGTATCCGCAATGGGGAAATTCTCAGCAAAGACCTTATAGAGTCCATCGTTTCTACGATTCTCTGGAGCCGTATCCAATTGCAAGAAATCCTTAAAGGACTTGAGCTGTATATCTAAGAAGTCCGGAAAAGGCATCGGATTCTTAATAGAGGCAAAGTTGATTCGTTGCTTGATTAAATTTGAAGACATTCGATAATTATTAGGTGTAAATATCTAGTTTATAGACGCAAAAAGGTTAAGAACCCTCTACCAGAGGATTCTTAACCAAGGACCTTATTTCGGTTGAATTATTTTAGCTCAACTTCAGCGCCAGCCTCTTCGATAGCTTTCTTCAATGCTTCAGCTTCTTCCTTTGCTACGCCTTCTTTAAGTGCGCTAGGAGCGCCGTCTACCAAGTCTTTAGCTTCTTTCAAGCCAAGACCACAAGCTTCTTTAACTGCCTTTACAACTTGTAGTTTAGCACCACCTGCGCTTTTTAGGATTACATCAAAAGATGTTTTTTCCTCAGCAGCAGCAGCTGCAGCAGGACCTGCAGCAACAGCAACAGCTGCAGCAGCGGGCTCAATACCATACTCGTCCTTAAGGACAGTTGCCAACTCGTTTACTTCTTTAACTGTCAAATTTACTAATTCTTCAGCAATAGCTTTAATATCTGCCATTTTTTTTATCTTTAAATTGTTTATTACTTAATTATAATCTATTCTGGACGTTCGCCCAAAGTCTTTAATACGCCATGAATGGTGTTGCCACCCGATTGAAGAGCCGAAATAACATTTTTGGCTGGAGACTGTAGCAAAGCAACAATATCCGCAATAACTTCATTCTTGCTCTTGATAGAAATAAGAGCCTCTAATTGATCTGCACCAACATAGAACCCTTCCTCCGCATAAGCAGCCTTCAGTTTTGGAGAACCATCTTTTTCTACCTCTTTGAGCAGTTTAGCAGGAGCATTTGCTACATTCGTAAAGAATACAGCAGTTGGACCTACCAACGTATCATATAGAGGTGTATAATCTAGTTCTGCTGCTTCAAAAGCTTTATGCAAAAAGGCGTTTTTAACAACAACCATCTTGATGTCTGCTCCAAAGCATTTTCTTCTCAAGTTACTCGTGTTCTGTGCATTCAAAGACGCAACATCCACCAAGTAAAAGTGAGCATATTCCTTCAGGATTTCTCCGAGTTGCGCAATGATAGCGCCTTTATCTTCCTTTCTCATCGTTTTTGCTAATTTTTAGAGTTCCTCAACTGCTTTAGGATCGATTTTCACGCCCTTGCTCATTGTACTCGAAAGATAAATACTCTTGACATAAGTACCCTTAGCTGCGGTAGGTTTGAGTTTCATAATGGTTGCAATAAACTCTCTTGCATTCCCCAAAATTTGCTCTGTAGTGAAAGACATTCTTCCAATTGACGTATGAACGATACCGCTCTTGTCAACCTTAAAGTCAATCTTACCCTGCTTTACTTCTTTCACAGCTTTAGCTACATCCATTGTGACAGTACCACTCTTAGGGTTTGGCATCAATCCGCGAGGACCGAGCACACGACCTAGAGCTCCTATTTTACCCATGATAGAAGGCATTGTGATGATCACATCAATGTCTGTCCATCCACCTTTGATCTTTTCGATATATTCATCAAGACCTACATAGTCAGCGCCAGCTTCTTTTGCAGCAGCTTCAGCATCAGGCGTACATAAGCAAAGAACTCGAACAGACTTACCCGTACCGTTAGGAAGTGAAACAACACCTCTAACCATTTGGTTCGCCTTACGCGGGTCAACACCTAAACGCACATCGATATCCAAGGAAGCATCGAATTTGGTGGTGGTAATATCCTTCACCAATTGAGCTGCCTCCTTTAAGGAGTATGCCTTTCCTGCTTCAACCTTGCCAGCTACCAACTTTTGATTTTTTGTCAGTTTACTCATCTTTAATTGAAGATTTAATTGTTAGCGGGAAAGTCCCCTTTTACCGTTATACCCATACTTCTTGCTGTACCAGCAACCAAACGCATCGCGCTCTCTACTGTAAAACAGTTTAAGTCAGGCATTTTGTCTTCTGCTATCGCCTTCACTTGTTCCCAAGTCACCTCGGCAATTTTATCACGATTCGGTTGAGCAGAACCACTTTTCTTTTTGGCAGCCTCCAACAATTGGATTGCAACAGGAGGAGTCTTCACGATAAACGAGAAAGACTTGTCAGAATAATAGGTTATGACAACTGGCAATACTTTACCAGCTTTCTCCTGAGTTCTGGCATTGAACTGCTTGCAAAAATCCATAATGTTAATACCCTTAGAACCCAATGCAGGGCCTACGGGTGGTGATGGATTCGCAGCGCCACCCTTAATCTGTAATTTGATTAATCCAGCAACTTCTTTAGCCATTTTTATTGATTTATTTTAAAACATTTATGAACAGCATCGTCCGTAACAACGACCTATTCTTTTTCTACTTGCATAAAACCTAAGACCAATGGCGTATTACGTCCAAAGACCTTTACGGTAACCGTTAGCTTCTTCTTTTCGTCGTTAACCTCTTCGATTACGCCGCCAAATCCACTAAATGGTCCTTCCGTTACCTTTACAGTTTCTCCCACAGAGAAAGGAATCAACGAGTCGCCTCTGTCCTCCTGTAGTTCGTCCACTGTACCGAGAATACGGCTTACTTCCGATTGTCGCAGTGGCGTGGGATTATCCAAGCCACCTAAGAAACCGATTACATTGGGTGTATTCCTCAACACGTGGGCGGTTTCGCCAATGAGTGAAGCTTCCACCAACACATAACCTGGAAGATACGTGCGCTCTTTCACAATCCTTTTACCATTGCGAACTTGAAACACTTTCTCCGTAGGGATTAATACCTGAGAAACATTGGAGCCAAGGGTACCATTACTGATTTCAGTATCGATATATTCTTTCACCTTTGCTTCTTTTCCGCTTATAGCACGCAAAACGTACCAATTCATTCCTGCCTCAGACATTTTTCCTTTTTAAATTAATGTGGGTAAATCGTTTCCATTACAAACTGAAAAACCGAGTCCATAGCGAAGACAACCATTGCAATGAGTATGGAAGCATAAAGTACAACCACTGCACTGTGTGTCAACTCTTGACGTGATGGCCAGGTCGTTTTATGAGCTAGTTCTTCGTAAGATTCCTTACAATAATTGATAAACTTTTTCAACATATATGTTTAACTTAGCACGGGAGGAGAGGCTCGAACTCCCGACACCCGGTTTTGGAGACCGGTGCTCTACCAACTGAGCTACTCCCGTAATGAAACTCCCGCCCGTAAGCGGGAGTTATATTTATTTTAGTTTCTAACGATTTAGTCGCAGATTTCTGTAATCTGACCAGAGCCTACTGTACGACCACCCTCGCGGATAGCGAAACGAAGACCAATGTTCAAAGCTACTGGATAGATAAGTTCTACCATAATCTCAACGTTATCACCTGGCATTACCATTTCAGTTCCCTCTGGAAGAGTAATCTCACCCGTACAGTCCATTGTACGAAGATAGAACTGAGGACGATATTTGTTACCAAATGGAGTATGACGACCACCTTCTTCTTTCTTCAATACATAGATAGATGCTTTGAATTTAGAGTGAGGAGTAATAGCACCTGGATGCGTTACAACCATACCACGTTTGATTTCTTCTTTATCAATACCACGAAGCAACAAACCTACGTTGTCACCTGCTTGACCTTGATCTAGAATCTTACGGAACATTTCCACGCCCGTTACAACGGATTTTTTGTTTTCGCCAAGACCTAGGATCTGAACTTCATCACCTACGTTTACGATTCCCGTTTCGATACGACCTGTAGCAACAGTACCACGACCTGTAATAGAGAATACATCCTCAACTGGCATCAAGAAAGCTTTCTCTACGTCACGTGGAGGTTCTTGAATCCAAGTATCAACGGCATCCATCAATTCCATTACTTTGTCTTCCCATTGTTCTACACCGTTTAGTGCACCAAGAGCAGAACCACGAATGATAGGGGTATCATCTTCAAATTCATAAGAAGCAAGAAGTTCGTGCATTTCCATTTCAACGAGCTCCAACATCTCTTCGTCTTCTACCATATCGCACTTGTTCAAGAAAACAACCAAACGAGGTACGTTTACCTGACGAGCCAAAAGGATGTGTTCACGTGTTTGAGGCATAGGACCATCTGTAGCAGCAACTACAATGATAGCACCGTCCATTTGAGCAGCACCCGTTACCATATTCTTTACGTAGTCAGCATGTCCTGGACAGTCAACGTGCGCATAGTGGCGAGATGCCGTTTGATATTCAACGTGTGATGTATTAATTGTAATACCACGTTCTTTTTCCTCAGGCGCATTGTCAATCTGATCGAATGATTTCAATTCAGAAAGACCTTTCTTTGCCAATACTGTTGTGATAGCAGCTGTCAAAGTGGTTTTACCGTGGTCAACGTGACCAATAGTACCGATGTTTACATGCGGTTTGGTGCGGTCAAATTTTTCTTTAGCCATAGCTTTGTTTTTTTATAATTTATTGAATGAATGATATTCTTAATTATCTCACATTTTATTTTTGAGCTGTTACCGAGACTTGAACTCGGGACCTCTTCCTTACCAAGGAAGTGCTCTACCACTGAGCTATAACAGCGAACCTAGAGAGCGGAAAACGGGACTCAAACCCGCGACCCCCAGCTTGGAAGGCTAGTGCTCTATCAACTGAGCTATTTCCGCAATAAAGGTGGGCAAAGATGGATTCGAACCACCGAAGTCGAAAGACAGCAGATTTACAGTCTGCCCCATTTGGCCACTCTGGTATTTGCCCCCTGTTTAGCCTCGTATCGATCTCGATTACAGCTTTATAAAAGAATGCAGCCGCTTGCGAAGTACACGAAACGGCTGCAAAGGTAAGTGTTTTTTTTTAAACACAAAATATTTCAGCGCTTTTTTTTATCTTCCGCTGTGTTTTTCTTTATATTTCGTCAATTGCTTCTGTAAAGCCTCGACACAAAGGTCTACACCTTCTTCAAAAGTGTCACACTTCTTTTCTACAAAAAGCTCTTCATTGGGTACGGCGAGTAGCACTGAAGTTACTTTATTTTGTGCCGTTTCCGGTTTCTCTACTTTTAGTACTACTTCTACTTTGCGTACTTCACCGCTAATTTTTTCGATTTTTGCTACTTTCTTCGCAATAAACTCCTGCAATTTTTCGGTTGCATCAAAATGGATGGCTTTAATCTTTAGTTCCATAATTTTTTCGTTTTATGCCCGCGGATGGGCGTATTTATATTCTTTTTTGAGTTCCTCAAAAGTTGTGTGTGTATACACTTCGGTGGTAGCCAAACTATCATGACCTAGAAGTTCTTTGACCACTTCCAAGTCGGCATGATGGTTCAACATGGTCGTCGCGAAGGTATGCCTCAACACGTGGGGACTCTTTTTTTTCAACGTAGTTACTTGTGATAGGCGTGTTCTCACCACATGCGACACCACAGAGGGTGAGATGCGTTTGCCCGAAACCGCAAGAAAGAGTGCTCCGCCCGCCGATGGATACGTTTCCCGCTTTTGCGCTAAATAGGTTTTCAAGGCCTCGCTTAATTCGGTGCCAAAAGGGATGAGACGTTGCTTATTTCGCTTACCCGTCACCTTTAGTTGCTGTGCCGAGAAATCCACGTCTTTTACGTCCAACCCTACCAGTTCCGCCAAGCGAACGCCGGTGGTATAAAACATTCGAATCATCAACTTATCACGCAAGGGCGCAAAACCTATACCGAAGTCTATGTCATCGAGCAAACGGTCCATCTCACTTTCTTTAAAGAAGTAAGGTAACGGTTTGGGGGCTTTGGGTCCCTTTATCTTGCGCATGGGGTCTACTTCAACGGCTTCTTGTATCAACAAGTAGCGATAGAAGGAGCGTAGTGCGCTCAAACGTTTGTTCACCGTTGCGGGCGCGCTACCATGGTCCATCTGATAAACAATCCACTGTCTCACATCGTCTGTAGACACCGTAGCCCAATCGAAGGAGGGGTTTTGAACTTCCACATAAGACACAAAGGAGCGTAACGACTCTTCGTAAACCGCGAGGGTTAAAGGAGAGTAATTACGCTCTAACAATAGATATTTCAGATAGTCTCTTATAAACATATATTCGTTGCATGAAAACACGCAACGAATATAGGATTTATTTTCGAAACCTCAAAGGAAAAAGAGAATTATTTTTTATTCCTCTATTCTTTTCAGTTGCTGTACGTATATGGCGTGCTCGCGATCGAGTCTATTTACGACAGATGGTTTGTCAAATTGCTGACGACGACGTAATTCTTTTACGACACCCGTCTTTTCAAATTTTCTCTTGAATTTCTTCAACGCTCTCTCAATGTTTTCGCCTTCTTTTACAGGTACTACGATCATTCTTATTTATTTTTTTGTTATTTATTTTGTCTACTTCTTGCGGGGTGCAAAATTACACATAGTTTTAATACAAGCCAAACTTCGTGGCTTCTTTTTTCATTTTTATCGTATTATTCTTCTTGTGGAGGTCTTACAAAGACCAAAAGCACCTCCTTTCAACGATTCCCGCTCGCCCTTCACGGGCGTTTTTTTCTAGTTTATGGCTTGGTTTCATGGCGTCAGTTCTATGAGTCCTCCTTTAAAGGTAAGTCCTTGAGCTGAGATACTTATCGCCATCTGCTCGCGCGCATTCGAGAAGAAGCTCACCGTGGCATTTCCCTGCGCATTGGTCATCACGTTCGGTGCCCAAAAGAGGGTGCGCCGATAGTCACTCAACACGGGCACATCGTTTACTCGATAGTTGGGCGAATAATATTCTTCTGGAACTGCAAATCCGTGAAACCGCGTGATGCGTTCCCCTTTCTTGGCGTGAAAAGAGGTCTTCGCAACGGGGCGGGTATACAGATAGATAACCGTTCCCTCTACGCCTCGTTGGTATTCACTGATGATCACGGATTTTATCTCGTCCGCGAAAAAGGTCGGGTCATAGCGACGCACACCACTCTTCGGAAAGAGTTCATCGTTGTCTATTTTGAAGATGACGGGCTTTCCTTTGTACCTTGCCGAGGCTTCAAGATCGCCATTGTCAAAATCAAAATTAGCATTGCGATCTCTCAACCACTCCCAGATCAGTGGTATTTCGTCCCCTCGATCTTGCAACGCTTCGATTTCGTCTTCTATATTATAGTATTGATTGGCTCTTTCTTTGCCTTCTTGTTCTCCTCCTTGCCAGGTATAGCGTCCTGTATTGTAATCATCCTTCTTTTTCCCTGTCACCGTGGCATCGGGCAAGGCGATCACTTTTCCTTTAAACGTATCGGTCCATTCAAACAAAACGGGGCGAGATCGTTCTGTGGCGGAGGCTCCTTGGGGGGATCGGACGTTCAGTTCTTGGGGCTCATAGGCTCTCGGAGCGGGTCGGAAATTCCGATTCAAGAGCACGCGTGAACCTTTTAATTTTTCGTTTACGAAGATGGAGAACCCTCCCACGCCTTCGCCTTCATAAAGAGGTGGCATCATAGAGAAATGTCCTACCGAATCGGTCTCACAAGAACCTTGCACGAGTTGATGGGGTAAAAAGATGACCATTTCTACTTTTGCACCAGGAATAGGTTTCCGTTTTGACGACAAATCTTGCACACAACCATCAATCAGCTGTCCCTCTTCTATCGGATGTTTGAGCACAAAGGTGTCTACTTCTGCCATTTCGTTCCAATTATACCGCCGCCAACCTTGTACCATCAGCAAGAGGTCCAACGCTTTTAGGCGGTCGGCCTCATCGCTTTCAAAATAATAAGCGGGGTTTGCCACATAGCCACGCAGGTCGGAGGTGAGCAACAAATCTTGTTTAATTCCCGTCGCTTCCGCGTTCACGTCTCCTTTGGCATCGTGAACGGCAAGCGAAAACACGCCGCCTACTGGGGTTTGATGGTTATCGTGCAAACTAAATTTTAGGATCACGGGATGGAAGGGTTGATAAACGGCTGCATTTTGCTGTACCGTGAGTTCGGACTTCGTCATGGTGGGCGATTTCCACACCAAACGTTCTGCCAATAGAGCGCCCTCGCTAGAAAAGAGGGTCAACTGATTGATGCCGTCGCGAAGGTCTTTGAGGGGTATCGTTTGTTCCGTTTTGTCCGCCGCGAGCGTATCGAAGTAACAAGCTGCGCCACGACTGGTAAGGCTCAATCCTAGCACGCGTTGGGATAGCGCAGCACTTCTGCCGATACGCAACTGTAGCACGTCTTCTTTCGAGGTCACTTGCAGCGTACAACCTTCGGGCTGTGCGAGCGGCAAATCAAAGCGCACGGGTTTTTCGGAGCCGCGCGCCACTTCTGCATAGGTGGCTTCGGCGGGAACCTCTAGTAGCCCCATTCCCTCGTGAAGCGGGGTGGA
The DNA here is from genome assembly GCA_036652575.1 of Bacteroidaceae bacterium. Classification (GTDB taxonomy): domain Bacteria; phylum Bacteroidota; class Bacteroidia; order Bacteroidales; family Bacteroidaceae; genus Alloprevotella. The sequence goes on along the minus strand of JAVVVP010000017.1, from coordinate 6,738 downwards.
CGTGGCGAGCAACGTGCCTGCGGCATTGTAGATCGAGCACGCATTGGATTGCGCCACTCCTTGTTTATCGGTCAACTTATACGCCATACGCGAGGGCAAACCAGCGATCCGATTTCCGCCTTCAGGGTAAAACGTAAGGTGGTAACCTTGTTCGCTTTTTGTGGAGGCGGCACCATACGGAACGGGCTCTGGGCGGAGCCTTGCCAAACGTGTGCTCGCACTACTTTCATACATTTTGAGGGTGCTATAATCTCCTATTTTCGCTTTTTCGGTGGGGTCGTAAATGGGCACCACGCGCGAAAACGCAATCGCTGCGCCCCAATTCAGCATCGAACGGGTGTACGCTCTCACCTCGTAAAAGCCACTATGTACCAACTCGTCTAATTTAAATTCGCCATAGGCTTGTCCTTTTACCACGTGGAGCACCTTCCGTTTCACCATTTCGCCTTCGTTGTTGAGCAATTCCACATAAAGCACTTGACTGAGCGTTGTGGGGCTCAACGACGCGGCTCGAACCACATACGCCTTAAACCAAAGGGTTTCGCCCATCAAATAGGCATTGTTGTCTAAATGCAGATAGACCTTTTCCTGCGGCGTTCGATTCTCATTCGTCGCAATACTTTTAAAATAATCCACAAAACTGCGGTGCGTTTTTTTTAAAGGGGGCAACAAACTTTGTCCCATCCCCGACACCGCGGTAAAGAAGAGGAGGGCGATGACGACGCCCCAACGTGTTTTTGTTCTCATTTCCGTTTATGTCCTCCAAACAACGTAGTATATCCTATTTTATCCGTTTCTTCCGTTTCTTCTGTTTCCCTTGACTCTGCTTTTTTAAGCTCTGGATAACTGATGCGGGTATGGTAAATGGTTTTCAAATTCTCTACCAATACTTTTTTAGCAATGTCGATGTCCCGAAACGTTATAGGGCATTCGCGAAAGGCTCCCGCAGACATTTGTTCGTTGATGATATGTTCCACCAAGTCTCGAATATGCTCTTCACTGATTTCTTTCAAACTGCGTGAGGCGGCTTCCACCGAGTCGGTCATCATCAAGATGGCTTGTTCGCGCGTAAAAGGATTCGGACCAGGATACGTAAAATTCTCTTCGTTCACAGGTTCATCGGGATGATTGTTGACATACGAGATGTAAAAGAACTTTGCCTTTCCCCGCCCATGATGCGTGGCGATAAATTCACGGATCACTTTGGGTAAATGATGCTTTTCAGCAAGTTTTAAACCTTCTGTCACATGGTTGATGATGATCTGAGCACTCCGTTCTTCCGAAATACTATCGTGGGGATTGACCCCCGTTTGATTTTCGGTAAAGAAAGCGGGATTACTTATTTTACCAATGTCATGATACAAAGCTCCCGTGCGTACCAGTTGCACCTTTGCCCCGATTTTATTCGCCACCTCGGTCGCCAAGTTCGCCACTTGCATGGAATGGTTAAAGGTGCCCTGCGCTTCTTTCGACATCCGCCGCATCAATTCATTGTTGATATTCGACAATTCGATGAGCGTCACGCTGGACGTAAAGCCAAATAATTTTTCAACTAAATACATCAACGGGTAAACAAAGAGCAACAACACGCCGTTCACCACAACATAGCCATACCAACTGGTGTCGATCGTAGAAAAATCGTATCCTTGCATCAGGTCGTAGGCACCTCCCATCATAATCGAGACAAAGGTGACCACCACCGCGGTGCGCAACAATTGCGAGCGCAGCGTTAGTTCCTTTAGAGAATAGATGGCGACAAGTCCTGCCACAAATTGTACCAAGATAAATTCATAAGGTGATTGTAACGTGATCGAACAAATCAGAATCGTGACTACATGGGCAAAAAATGCGGTACGAGAGTCCATAAAGATACGCACAAATATCGGCACAATGGCATAAGGCACCATATAGACGCTAAACAAGTTGTGCACCACCATTAACGAGGTGATCACGGGGAACACCACGATGAGCGAGGACATTAAATAGATGGTATTGGGCGTGTCGTAATAGTCTCGGCGAAACAAGTTTAAATAGAACGTAAAGAGCAAAATAAGCATGGTAACAAACGCCATCTGCCCTAATAGAACTAAGCGAAACCCATCGTTTGGATCGTTTCGCTTGATACTTTCCCGCTCCAACGATTCTAGGATGCTAAACGTGTTCGCGTTCACTATGTCGCCGCGATCTACTATCTTTTGCCCACTTTGCACCAATCCACTGGCGTAAGAAATGGTCGCAAGCAAATCGGTTTGAAACGCATCACTTTTTTCTTTGTCGTACACCAAGTTGGGCTCTATGTAGTTATTGATGTCGCAACGACGGATGATTTCTCGCTTAAAATTCAAAGAGTCCGCCTGCACCATCTGCTCGTAAGCCGTACGAATGGAATACACATTTGCCACTTGCCGCGACACGGAACGATTGCCCAACACGCATCGTATCGCTGTAATCGAACTGTCGTTGAGCATCGCCAAACTTTCACCATCCGCCACGCCTGCAACATAGATCGCGCGAAGTGTTTGCACCAAATGAGGCAAATAACTCAACGGAACGCCTTGTATTTTCTTCCCATAAAAGTCACGACGCAAATTTTCTATCTGACGTGTGGCAACGCTTTCTTTTTCGTCAAAATAGGGCTGAAAAAGCTTCATCACACTGTCTCGCTCGTGCCGTACGGAGGCATTGCTTTTATACACGGGGAAATCAAAACTCGCAATGAGCTGCCCATACTTCCAGGGCTTATTTAAACCGAAATCATAGCCAAAGCTACTTTCGTGTGGTAAAAAGTAGACAATCAACAGTACCGAAGCAATGAGGGTTATCGCTCGCGTGATGTAATCTTTTAGCGTAAAGGGCTTTATGTCATTATATTTGCTCATCTACATTTTAAATCCTATAGAACTGCGAATTTACGAAAAAAAGAACACCCAACGTCGGAATGCTCTTTTTTATTTGTGTTTTGGGCTTTTTTCTCCTCCAAAATAGCCCCAAAGAGAACGTTCCCGCACCGCGCAACCCTTATTTTTGCATACTTTCGATCAACGGCAAAATGTTCGCGGTAAACAAGCGTACCGCGATGGCGAGTAAGATGATCCCAAAAAATTTACGCATTAAATAGATGGCGCCTTTACTAAACACACGTTCCACTCGGTCGATGCCCCGCAACACGCCATAAACAAGGAGCATGTTGAGCGCTAAACCCGTCAGAATATTGATGGGGGCATACTCGGCACGCAACGAGAGCAACGTGGTAAACGTGCCCGCACCAGCAATAAGCGGAAACACAAGGGGCACGAGCGTGGCACTCTTGATCGGTCCTTGATTCTTGAAAATCTCTACATCTAAAATCATCTCCAACGACATCAAAAAGACAACAAACGATCCTGCTACGGCAAACGATTTAATGTCTACACTAAAAAGCCGTAAAATCCAATCACCCGCAAAGAAAAAAGCAACCATCATACCAAAGGAGATGAGCGTGGCCTTCGAAGCACTCACCGCTCGACCTTTCGCTTTGAGGTCTAAAACGATTGGCGTAGAGCCAAAAATGTCGATCATCGCAAACAAAACGATGAACGCGCTAGCGATCTGCTGCAAATTCAATTCTTCAAAACTCATCTTCGTTTATTTTTAAGCGTGCTTCCGTTTTCAGAAAGTACACGAATGAAAACACTTTTCAAACACGCGCGCGGTGGCTCCTGCATGCGCTTGAATGTAACGAGCCGAGGCGTTTCCTGCGGCCTCTATCTTCTTTTCATCTTGCAACAACGCATTCATCAAGGTCTCAAAAGAGGCGGCCGAATCCACTTCCATACAACCTCCACACTTCAAGAGGGCTTGTGCCTCTTGAAAGCGCTTGTTGTTCGGACCAATCAGAACGGGCACGCCATACACCGCTGCTTCGGGCACATTGTGTATCCCCACACCAAAGCCACCACCCACATACGCCACCGTGCCATACCGATAGATGGACGACAGCAACCCGTAACAATCCATAATCAAGCAATCGGCTTGAGCGATACGCTCGGGCGAAGCTTTCGTAAAACGCACCGCAGGACGTTGCAACTTTTGCTCAATCTCCACCAAGTGCTCTTCGGTCACGACATGAGGCGCCAGCACCAACTTCAACTCAGGGTGTGCATTGAAGTACGGCAATAGCATGTTTTCATCGGGTGTCCACGAACTGCCGACCACCAACACTTTACAACCTTGCGGATTAAACGCACTCATAATGGGCACGTCTTTCGCTTCGTTGCGAATGTCGACCACCCGATCAAAGCGCGTATCTCCTACAATGGTAACTTGATCGATCGACAACTGACCCAAAAGCCTTTTCGAGGCTTCGTTTTGCACAAAGAAGTGCGTGAAGCAGCGCAAGGCCTTGACATACGATTTCCCGTACGAACGAAAAAAAAGTTGGTCGGGGCGAAAGATGCTCGAAACACTATAAAGAGGGATGTTGTTCTGACGAAGGGCGCAGAGATAATTCATCCAAAACTCATACTTTATAAAGAAGACCATCTTGGGCTTTACCATTTCTACAAACCGACGCGCATGCCCCGGGGTATCAAATGGCAAATAACAAACGAGGTCCGCTCCTCCATAATTCTTACGCACCTCATAACCCGATGGCGAAAAGAACGTGAGCAAGAGCTTGTATTGTGGATAGGTGGCGCGCAAGCGCTCCATCAACGGACGACCTTGTTCAAACTCGCCCAACGAGGCGGCATGAAACCAAATATAGGGAGCGTCCTTCACCAAACGTTCTTGGAGCAAAGGAAACGTGTTTCGCTGTCCCTGGACCATGAGCGCCACTTTATGCTGAAAGAGTGCCACAACATGGGCACAAAAGGCATAAAAGTATAGAATTATATTATAAACCATCAACCTAATTTTTCTATGGCACAACGCAACCGACGTATCGTTTCTTCTTGACCTAGAAAGGCAGAGATATCAAACATATGAGGTCCTATGCCATCGCCTACCAACGTCAAGCGAAACGCGTTCATAATGGTTCCCGTATGCAAACCCTTTTCTTCGATCCATTTCATCACAGAGGCTTCTTGATGCGCAATCGAGAAGTCGTCCAAACCTTCCAGCAAATCGGCTAGTTGCGTCATTTGCTCGGCAGACGTTTCCTTCCAGCGTTTTTTGGTGGTCTTCTCATCATAGGTCTCTGGAGCCACAAAGAAGAACTTACAGAGGGGTAGCAGTTCTTTTACAAAGTTCACACGGCTTTTCATCATTCCCACCACCGCTTCTACACGCTCTATGGGTTCGTGAATGCCTTGCTCTTGAAGGAGCGCATCAAAGAGCGGCGCAATGGCTTCATTGCTCTTGTTCAACACGTATTCGTGATTGAACCACGTGCCTTTGAGGTAGTCGAACTTCGCACCTGCTTTGCTACATTTGGTGAGATCAAACAGACGGATGAGGTCCTCCATCGACAAGATTTCTTGCTCTGTTCCAGGGTTCCAACCGAGCAACGCCAAGAAATTGAGTACCGCTTCAGGCAAATACCCACTTTCGCGATAACCCGACGACACTTCGCCCGTTTTGGGATCATGCCATTCTAAGGGAAACACGGGGAAGCCCAAGCGGTCTCCATCGCGTTTCGACAACTTGCCTTTTCCGTCGGGCTTTAGCAACAACGGCAAATGCGCAAAGGAGGGCATCGTGTCTTCCCAACCAAACGCACGATAAAGCAACACGTGGAGCGGTGCGCTCGGCAACCATTCCTCACCACGAATCACATGCGAAATCTCCATCAAATGGTCGTCCACAATGTTCGCCAAATGATACGTGGGCAACCCGTCCGCCGATTTATAGAGCACCTTGTCGTCAAGCACCGATGAATTGATCTTGACATCGCCACGAATCAAGTCCTGCACATGAATCTCTTCGTGAGGTATCACCTTAAAGCGAACCACATACTGCGCGCCATCAGCAATCCGTTGGTCTACCTCTTCTTTCGAAAGCGTTAAGGAGTTGCACATCATACCACGTGTGGTGGCATCGTACTGAAAATTTGGAACCGCCTTACGCTGTTCCTCTAGCTCTGCGGGCGTATCAAAAGCCAAGTAGGCTTTCTCCTCTGCCAACAATCGCGCAACGTGTGTTTTATAGATATCACGACGTTCCGACTGACGATAAGGACCATAGTGTCCCCCAAAACTGACGCCTTCATCAAATTGGATACCAAGCCATGCAAACGACTCCAAGATATATTCTTCTGCTCCGGGCACAAAACGAGTAGAGTCGGTATCTTCGATACGGAAGATCAAGTCTCCACCATGCTGACGAGCAAACAGATAGTTATAAAGAGCGGTTCGTACTCCTCCTATATGTAAAGCCCCTGTCGGACTAGGCGCAAAACGCACACGTACTTTTCTTTCTGACATATTCCTTCTTGATTTTGAGTGCAAATTTACGCAAAATCTCTGAAACAAACGAATAAATCGGGAAATAGAAGCTGTTCCGTTTTCGAATCGTTGCCCGTCCAAAGGTCATCACACCCAACCTCGTCCGTGTCGCTTGCAGGGCTTTTCCGAGGAGTGCTTCTTCCCATTTTACTCGTTGATCCTTCGTTTTAATTTCCTCAAAAAGGGTAGACAGGAGCAGAAACTCATTCCATCCTTGCGAGGGCTTGCACGAAGCAATCCAGTGGTGTGTCCATCCGTTTTTTGTTTCTCGTCCTTGATCGATACGGCTCCGCCTCGTGGCATCGTGTTGTGTTCT